>ONXX01000064.1 GCA_900321955.1 uncultured Bacillota bacterium
GTCGTCATGTATGTGGATGAGATGAAATGTCTGACAAGCCGCATTTCCCATTCGACAGACGGAGCACATATAGGCTTCTTTTCACTGGGCTGCAATGCAAGCTTCTCCAACATCACGATGAAGATCCACGAGTAGTATAGGATCAGGAAAGCGCAGAAACACTATGACAGACCGCCGGGAGACCTGCATCGCCATCGTCAACCTGCCGCCAAGAGCCATGATGAGCATCGATTCCTGCGGCATGTTGATCTCTGCCGTTCACCATGAAGAAGGTGCAGAGAAGTTACATCTGCTTCAGGTCGATCCGCACATTCCGGCAAGCGCAAAACTTTATTAAGATTTAAAACCACAAGAAAGACAAGCAGACTTCAAGCGGGTCTGTTTTGTTTGTGAATTGCTGCCGGGTGACTTATAATACAAGGCGGTTGAAAAAACGATATGAACGAAACAAAAAATTACAGCAGGACAAAGGTTGCCTGTTATCTGGGCTTTATCACACAGGCAATCATGGCGAACTTTGTCCCTTTATTATTCCTGACTTTCCGCAGAACCTATGGCATCTCTTATGCGGATCTGGCATTTATTCCACTGGTGTTTTACATCATGCAGCTGCTTGTGGATTTGCTTTGCGCAAAATTTGTCGATCAGATCGGCTACAGAAAGAGTATCGTCATCGCCCAGGTCGCTTCGGCTTCCGGTCTGGCCATGTTGGGCTTTGTACCGGATTTGTGCCCCAAGCCGTTTATCGGCATCCTGGCCTGCGTGAGCGTCTATGCGGTCGGCAGCGGCTTGATTGAGGTTTTATGCAGCCCGATCATAGAAGCCTGTCCATTTGCAAACAAAGAGAGCACAATGAGTCTCTTGCATTCGTTTTACTGCTGGGGAGCAGTCGGTGCCATTGCGCTTTCTACATTATTCTTCGTTTTATTTGGGACACAGAACTGGCGGATCCTGACCTGTCTTTGGGCGTTGGTTCCGCTTTATAACGTCTATAATTTCCGGACCTGTCCGATCGAACCGATCGTCAAAGACGGGATCAGTATGAGTATCGGTCAGCTGTTTCGGACAAAGATCTTCTGGCTCTTTATCCTGCTGATGATCTGTTCCGGCGCTTCCGAGGCGTCCATGGCACAATGGGCTTCCGCCTTTGCCGAATCCTCGCTTGGTATATCCAAAACCGCCGGTGATCTTTTAGGACCCTGCGGCTTTGCCGTCTTTATGGGAATCAGTAGGGTCTTATACAGCCGCCTGGGAGAAAAGGCGGATCTCAACCGCTTTATGATCCTTTCCGGCATTCTGTGTCTGTGCAGTTATCTGCTGGCAGCCTTTGCCTCCTTGCCCGCGATGGGTCTGGCAGGTTGTATGCTGTGTGGTTTCTCGGTGGGCATCATGTGGCCGGGCTCCATCAGTATCTCCTCATCGAAGCTGCCAAAGGGCGGCACCGCTCTGTTTGCCTTTCTTGCCCTGGCTGGGGATTTAGGTGCAGCAGCCGGTCCGGCGCTTGTCGGCAATATCTCGCAGCTTTTGGGCGGCAACATTCAGGCCGGCATCGCGGCAGGGCTTATCTTCCCGGCGCTTCTGGTACTCACTGTTCTGATACTGAAACGAAATTCCACAAACAAAATATAGAAGACAGATACAGGTCTCGTTGATAGGTTAAAATAGAGATACCAAACGACAGAAGACAAAAGGAGCCGCCTATGAATGTCAATAATGTTGTATTAAAAGAAAGCGAACTGATACGCAGATACGTGGATGAACGACAGATTCCCGGTGCTTGCTTTTCCATTGTTACGCCCAAAGAGATTGCCTATTCCTCTTATGGAAATAAGGCACTGGTCCCTGAGGAAGAAGCGACAAGTACGGACACCCTTTATGATATCGCCAGTTTAAGCAAGGTTGTCTCTACCTCAACGATGATCGCCAAGCTGATCGAAGAGGGAAGGCTGTCCTTTGATACCAAGGTCTCTTCTGTTTTAACGGACTTCCCGCATGAAGACATCACCTTGAAAGATCTTCTGGTCCATACTTCGGGTTATCCGGCGGATGACAAGGACTACAAGAAGTGTAAGGGACCAAAGGAACTCTATGATTTCATCCTTCACTTGCCCAGGACTTACAAGAGGGGCGAAAAGGTTGAGTATTCCTGTTTTAATTACCTGCTTCTAGGAAGGATCATTGATAAACTGTGCGGCGATATGGAAGACTATGCCAAGGAGGTTCTTTTTGACCATCTGGGTTCCGAGCACATCATGTACAAACCAAACGAAAAGGGAAGAACAAAGGACTGTGCGCCAACCGAAGTCACAGAGGCAAGAGGTATCATTCAAGGAGAGGTCCATGATGGCAAGGCCCATATTATGGGAGGGGTTGCCGGAAACGCCGGTGTCTTTGCCGATATCGAAGCCTTATCTCGCTTCGCGCAGATGATGTTAAATGACGGCGTGCTTCATGGCGAGACGATCTTAAAGAAAGAGACGATGGAACTCTTCAAGACATCCTATACGGAAGGACTCAACGAGTCCAGGACGATGGGTGGCTGGTATCTCGGTGACTTGAGCACCAGCGCCGGGACAAGAGTTTCCAAGCACAGCCTCTATCATACGGGTTTTGCCGGAACATCCATCTATATCGATTTTGAAAGAAAGTGTGGCATCGTTTTATTGACCAACGCCATCCATCCTAAGAGGGAGAGTCCGATCGCGGCAATCCGCAAGGTCTTCCACGAACAGCTTCTCGATTACATCGATCGGGCGTAAAAGATAGTTTTCACTCGCTTATCATAAAAACAGATATAATGAACTTGTAGATAGATGAATCTGAAAGTTACAGGAGGAAACAAATTATGAAAGAAAAAATGGCAATCCCTGATGAATTATTATCTAAAATATCCGGTGCCGGTGATGAACTGAATGACCAGGACAAGGAAACTTTAGGTGCTCTCGCCTCTATGTTCAAGGCTAACGGCATGAGCTATGAAGAGTGCGAAGAATTCTTCAAGAGACAGTATCCGATGCACTGGGAAGGCTTCATGGCCTACATCAAGACCATCTGGCAAACTCTGTAATTAAAAAGGAAAGCCGCGAAAGTGGCTTTTTCAATACTGATAATTAAAAAACCGCTGCTGCGGTTTTTCATGTTTTAACAGCCTTTGCGATCCAGCGAACAGGACTGCGGCTGGCTTAAAGTGGATTCCGGTACGAAGATCTCGTAACCGTTTTCCGTGAGCCATTGTTCCCAGTCGACCCAGACTTTGCCTTGCTCATCAACTAAGGCCGGGACACCGATGTCTTTGATCTCCTTGAGGTGATCGAAGACGCTTTCGCTGTCGCGTATTGCCAGAAAGGCACCCAGATTGCCTAAGCTTTCCAGGATATCAACAAATTGATAAGGGACATTGTTGCGGTCGAGGTTTTCTTTCAAGACGACGCAATAAGGACATTTCATGCTTCCAAAAACTTTGATCATAGAGACACCTTCCTTTTCTTCATGTTAAACAATGCGTTCTGTTTTTGGCAATCCAAATACCTCTGTGGTATTGTGAAGAAAAGGGAGGGAACGATATGAAGATTCTGGATGATGCCTTGCTCGATAAGATCAACGGCGGTCTGTCAAAGGAATGGCAGGAAGAACTGGATGAGAAGATCCGCACCTACAAAAGAATCAATTACACCAAAGAACGTTTGGTCGAGCTGATCAGAACCGACTTCGCCTATGTCCCTTGCGAAGATGAAAGTCTGCCGGATCAGATCATCGCCTACATTGAAGAAAACTGGGATAAGAACTAGATAAGACACCGGGTTCATAGAAGGATCCGGTTTTTATATGCCTGGAAAGATGAAAAAAGGAGTATTGAAGCGGTGGCGTTCGGGGGCGATTAAGGGTAGAATAGAAACGTTGAACACGAGAATGATATGAAAGAAAAACTGAAAAGCTATTTAGAACCCAATCAAAAAATACGAACGGTAGAGACGATCGCTTTGGTGATGCTGCTGCTGGGATCGCTGTTCTCCTATGTGAGAGGAACGGCTGCTTTGCATAAGGATCCCGGTGAGCTCGCCTATATTGAAACGACCACTCTGGCAAGAGACTTTGAAGCGGAAGACTACGACGAGGATTCCACGTCCTGCGATGTCATCTTCGCCAACGAGGAAGGTCAGCTGATCAAGACCTATACCTACGAAGACTACGAGAATCTCAAAGACGAATCGATCGATGCCTATGTCTATGAAACAGATGACGGCATCAAACTCTTCTTTGACCACAAGGATCCAAATCCCGATGTCATTAAAGGTGTCTATCGCCAGACGATGGCGACAGCCCTGATGCCGGTCTTCAATCTGGCCAATGCCCTGATCATTCTGGCGGCATCGGTTGCGGTGATGTTGTTTTATGGCAAATTCTTCACCGCCTATGAGAAGTCCTGGTTCTTGGGAATCATGGTCCTGGCGACGATCTTTGCGGTGCTGTTCCCGGAAGAAAGTGCCAACGGCATCAACGGTATCTGGATCATGTTGCTGTATCTGCTGGATACCTTCCTGAACATCCTTTGCGAGTTGTTGATCTCCAAACAGTCCCGCTACAACTTCTTGGTCTCCGTTCTGGTGGAGATCACCGAGATCATCATCAGTATCGTATTGATGTACCGCTTTGCGACGATGACCGTCACCTTGCTGTTCTGGCTTCCGATCGATATCTTAAGCTTCATCAACTGGACCAGACACAAGGACGACAAAGAAGAAGAACTGACTGTCGTCAGAAGATTAAAGGGTTATCAGGAAGTCCTGGTCATCCTGGCAATCGGCGTATGGACGGTGGTTGTCGGCTACTTTATTTCCGGTCTGGATATCCGCACGGACTTCTTGGGCAACAATAAACAACTGGAGACGATCATGATCTATCTGGACGCCTGCGCTTCGGCGGTGGGCATCGCCAACGGTTTATTCATCTTCTTCCGTCTAAGGGAGCAGTGGATTGCCTGGTACATCTGTGCCTTATTAGAAGCGATCATGAATATCCTGGCCGGTCAGTACGTATTACTGGTACTGAAACTGGGCTATTTTACCAACACGACCTACGGCTACATCAAATGGAGCCGCTACATCGGCACGCATAAGGAAGAAAAGGCTTCTATCCTGTAGAGAGCCGATTGATTCAGACATATAAAATCTGATAAAATATCCGATATAAACGAGGTGAATATTATGGCAATTGAAGCAGGCGATTTCAAAACAGGTTTAACTTTGATCGTTGACGGCGATCCATGGCAGGTTATAGATTTCCAGCACGTAAAACCGGGCAAGGGTGCAGCGATCCTGAGGACAAAGATGAAAAACCTCAAGACCGGTGCAACACAGGAAAGAAACTTCAATGCGAACGTCAAATTTGAGTCCGCAAACATTGAAAAGAAACTGGTCAATTTCTCTTACGAAGTTGATGGCACCTATACCTTCATGGATATGCAGACATTTGAAACTTATGATCTTTCTTCCGAACAGATCGGTTTCAACAAATACTTTATGGTCGACGGCCTCGAGGTCTCGCTGATGATGTTTGAAGGACAGGTCTTAACCGTCTCTGTTCCGGCCATCGTCAATCTGACAGTTACGGAAACCAGCCCGGGTATCAAGGGTGCTTCCAACAACCAGACCAAGGATGCCGTTACGGAAACAGGTCTTACCCTGAGAGTTCCGCAGTTCATCGAACAGGGTGAAAAGATTGCAGTCTCTACCGAAGACGGAAAGTATTCCTCAAGAGCTTAATTAAGCTCTTTTTTAAAACGTATGGGCAAAATTGCGTTAGTTACCGGAGCTGCCGGCGGGATCGGCAGTGCCATCGCTTTGAAATTGGCATCATGCGGTTATGATGTGGTTTTAAACTACTTTCAATCCAAGGATAAAGCGGAAGAACTGCAAGGCAGGATTCAAAAGGAATACAAAGTGAAGTGTCTGGCGATTCAGGCTGATGTGGCGAAAGAAGAAGAAGTCGATGCGATGGTCAGCAAGATCGAAGAAAAACTGGGTGGTGTTGATATCCTGATCAACAACGCTGGCATCGATCTGCCTGACCTCTTTCATCAAAAGACGGCAGAACAGTTTCGACGGATCCTGGACGTCAACGTGGTCGGTGCCTACAACTGCGCTAAAAGAGTTTATCAGCATATGAAGGAAAACGAGTTTGGCCGCATCGTCAACATCTCTTCCACCAATGGCATCAACACCTACTATCCGATGTGTTTTGATTACGATGCCTCCAAGGCGGCACTCAATTCTTTGACCCACGATCTGGCGGTGCAGTTTTCACCATACGTCACGGTAAATGCAGTGGCACCGGGCTTCATCGGTACAGAAAAAGAACTGGATGGTTACGATGAAGAATTCCTGAAAGAGGAATGCGAAAAGATTCTGGTGAAACGCTATGGAAAACCGGAAGAAGTCGCTGAACTGGTGGCCTTCCTGGTTTCCGAAAAAGCCAATTATATAAACAACGCCATCATACGGATTGATGGCGGTCAGATGGGAAGCTGCTAGTCGGCTTCTTTTTTATCTGTGTGAATTAAGTTGTATAAGGCAATCGGCACTTCGATCGCCAGCATGATCAGCCAGCCGATGGCCGAGGCAAAAGCGATGCCGCGTATGCCGATCCTCGGGGCAAGGATGTAGGTGAATAAGGCACGGAAGGAGATCTGCACCGTCGTGCCCAAGATGGTCATCGACATGCGACCCATGCCGCGGAAGTATCCCTGGAAACCGTTGGTCATACCCGGCAGAATGTAGAAGAAGGCCATGATCGAAAGATAGGAAGCGCCATAGGCGATGACTTCGCCGGCCGCTTCTTTTGTGACAAATAATGACACGATCTGGTGGCGCAAGAGATAGGTCGTCAAAGCGATAAAGACACCATAGACGGCTTCCATGGCAATGCCGGTAAAGAAGCCTTTTTTGATGCGTTCGGGTTTTTTGGCACCGCGGTTCTGAGCGATGTAGGTCGAGATGGCGGAAGAGATGGACTGTTCCGGGATACAGGCAAAATCATCAGCCCGGCTCACCGCATGGAAGGCGGCGATCGAAGAGACACCCAGGGCATTGACCTGTCCCTGTATGAGGAGTTTGCCGATCGGCTGGATGGCCTGCTGCATGGCGGTCGGGGCACCATAGCGGA
>ONXX01000041.1 GCA_900321955.1 uncultured Bacillota bacterium
CGTCAGAGGCTTCTTCCGCAAGGAGAGAGCCTGCATCTCGGATATCAACACCTTCCTCAATGAAAACCTGGCCGGCATGAAGCTGACCCAGGTCTTCAACCAGGAAAAGACCAAGGAAGAACAGTTCTTAGAGAAAAACGAAGCTTTGCGCAAACAGCGCTTCAATGTCATCAAAGCTTTCGGCGTCTATCGTCCTTTGATCTCCTTCATCTACACCTGTTCGATCGCTCTGTGCTTTGCCCAGGGTATCCGTCTTGGCCTTTCCGCCGGTGAGATCGTGGCTTTCTATCTGTATCTGTCCAAGTTCTTCAATCCGATCCAGAATCTGGCCGATCAGCTCAATGCCCTGCAGAAGGCTTTGGCGGCATCGGAAAGGATCTTCAATCTTCTCGATGCCAAACCGGATGTTCTGGATAAGCCGGATGCCATCAAGATCGACAGGTTCGAAGGAAGGATCGAATTCAAGAATGTCTGGTTTGCCTATAAGGATGACAACTGGATTCTGAAGGATGTTTCCTTTGTGATCGAACCGAAGCAGACCTGTGCCTTTGTCGGTGCGACCGGTGCGGGAAAGACGACGATTCTTTCTCTGATCGTTCGCAACTACGAAGTCCAGAAGGGTGAGATTCTGATCGATGGCATCAACATCAACGACATTGAGATCTCTTCCTTGAGAAGAGCGATCGGTCAGATGCTGCAGGATGTCTTCTTGTTCTCCGGCACGATCAAAGACAACATCACCCTGCATGATGACAGCTTCACGCAAGAGGAGGTCGAGGATGCCTGCCGCTATGTCAGCGCCGACACCTTCATCGAACGTCTGCCGGATAAATACGAAGAAGAGATCATCGAGAAGGGCGAAAACCTCTCACAGGGCCAGCGGCAGTTATTGTCCTTTGCCCGTACGGTCATTCATAAACCGCAGATACTGATACTGGATGAGGCAACGGCCAACATTGATACGGAGACCGAAGTTCTCATACAGCAGTCCCTGGAGAAGATGAAGAGTATCGGTACGATGCTGGTGGTCGCCCACAGGCTTTCCACCATCCAGCACGCTGACCAGATCATCGTCTTACAGAATGGGCGGATCGTTGAAAAAGGTGATCATCAGCAGCTGCTGAAGAACCGCGGTTATTATTACAAACTTTATCAGATTCAATTCGAAAACTGATCAGGATATTGTCAAATACGGCAGTATCCTTTTATTTTTGGTTACAAGATGAGCGTATTTTATTGAAAGAGGATAAAAAAGGGTTAAAATTAGTTTAGGAAGCGTTTACATTGCTTTCGAAAAGGAGAAAAAATGAAAAAACTATTCGCTTTATTACTTGCTGTGCTGATGTGTTTATCATTGGCAGCTTGCTCAGGCGGCGGTGAAACTCCGGCTGAACCGGCTCCTGCAGAAGAACCGGCAGCAGAAACTTCCGGTGAAACTTTCGAAGAACTTCTGGCTGCAGGTATTGCCAACGGCAACAAACTGACGATTTATTCTACACACTCCGTCACTGTTTCCGCTTTGGAAGCTTTCCACAACAAATACTGCCCTGATGTCGAATGCGAAGGTACCCAGGTCGGTGATACCGAACAGGTTACTCAGGTCGCTCAGGAAGTTAAGGAAGGCGTCTTAGGCGCTGATATCATCTTCATTCAGGATGGTGCACGTGTCTTAACTGACTTGGTCGATGAAGGCTATGTCTACAACTGGTACAACGATGAGATCAAGAATCTTGTCGGTGATGATTGCGAACCGTTACTTGTCTGGGATTACTGCAACAAGGTCGTCATGTACAACAACGGCAGCGAAAACACCTTCAACGAAGGCGACATCAAGAACATCTGGTTTGCGACAGATCCTGCAAACAAGGGTGCATTCTGGATGAAAGACCCGACAACCGAAGGCGTCAACATGAACTTCTTAGTCAACCTGACATCAGAAGAAAACGCAGCCAAGATGGCAGAAGCTTACAAGGCTTACTATGGCAAGGACATCGTACTGGATGCTGACTGCCCGAATGCTGGCTATCAGTTCATCAAGATGATGTACAAGAACGGCGTCGTCGCCTTCCAGTCCTCAGAGAGCGGTGAGATTTCCGCCTTCCTGGATCCGTATTCTTCTCCTTCTTCGATCCATTCATGGATATATTCGAAGCCGGAATCCCACCCGGCCATTGTACAGGTTGCCAATGCTGATAACCCTGAACTGGCTAAGGCTTTCTTGATCTGGTTATACTCTGAAGAAGGCTGGTACGGTGATGGTCAGATGACACTGAATGACGGTTCTGTATACAAAGGTATGCAGGGCAGATACGGTGATTACTCCGGTAACACTGCTAACCCGACTGCTGATGGCGACATGAGCGTTGTCGAATGGAAGAAGATCCTTGTCCAGGAAGATCCTGAACAGGCAGCTGAATACAGAGCTGACGTCGAAGACTTCATCCAGCTGGTTAAATAATCTTACAAAATCATCTGTTAAAAGGGGCTTAGGCTTTGAAAAGCCTGCCCCCTTTTTTATTAGAGAGGAGAGAGAATATGAAGAAACGATGGAACAGAATAAAAACCTTCTTCTCAAAACCTTACAATGTCCTTTTGGTTCTCTTCCTGGTGGTATTGACCTTCTTAGTCGTCATACCGCTGGTTTCGATCGTCCGTGATACCTTCATCGTACACTCGGCGGAGAAATCAAGAGTCCATCAGGCGGTCGGCACGTTTACGACCTATCACTGGAAACGTCTTTTTGCTTCGGAGTTCTCCAAGTCCTTGCTTTGGGACCCGATCCGCAACTCGATCGTTACCAGTACCTGGGCTTGCGTTGTTTCGATCCTGATCGGCGGCTCCTTTGCCTGGCTGGTCTCCAGAAGCGACATGCGCTGGAAGAAGCTTCTCACCAAGCTGTTCATCTTCCCGTATATCATGCCAAGCTGGACCTTGGGTCTGGCCTGGAAGAACTTCTTCAAAAATATCGAAATCACCGGTTCAAACGGTATCTTCTATTCGCTGACCGGCATTCAGGTCCCAACCTGGTTTGCCTATGGTGAATTCCCGATCATCATCGTTACCGGTATGCATTATGCGCCATTTGCCTACATTCTGATCGGCGGTATCTTGCACAACATGGATGCCAACCTGGAAGAAGCGGCGATCATCTTGAAGACCAGCCGTCTGCGCATGTTCCTAAGGATCACGATTCCGATCGTCATGCCGGCGGTCTTGTCAACGATCATCCTGGTCTTCTCCGGTGCCATGGCTTCCTTTGCGACGCCGCAGTTCCTGGGTCTGCCGGTACGATATTACGTATTGACGACTGAACTGTATGCCTCGATCAACGGTACCAATCCGGGTGTCGGCTACATTCTGGCGATGATCATGATTTTGATCTCGGTCATCATCATGTTTGTCAACCAGAAGCTGATCGGCAACCGTAAGTCCTATGCGACCGTTACCGGCAAGAGCGCCAACATCTCCATCTTCCATCTGGGTGCCTGGAGAACACCGATCTCCATTCTGGCCTTCTGTGTCGTCATGATGATGTCGGTCATTCCACTGGTTACCTTTGCATTGGAATCTTTGCTGAATTACACCGGTGTCTATGACTTCAATAACCTGACCTTGTCCTTCTGGATTGGCCAGGCACAGGGACATGACACTTGGCAATCGGAATCGGGTATCTTGCGCAATGCGGAAGTCTACCGTACTCTGTGGAACTCTTTGAGACTGGCCTTCACCTGTGCTCTGGGTGCCGGAACATTGGGTTTCCTGGCAGGTTACAGTATCGTACGCAGAAGAGGCAGTTTCTTATCGCAGGTCGTTGAGAATCTGACCTTCATCCCGTACCTGATCCCTTCCATGGCTTTCTCGGCAATCTATCTGTCGATGTTTGCGACAAAGCACGGAATCATCCCGTCCTTATATGGCTCCTTTGCCATTCTGGCTCTGATCGGTACGATCAAGTATCTGCCGATGGCTTCACGTTCGGGTGTCAACTCGATGCTGCAGCTTTCGCCGGAGATCGAAGAAGCCGGTATCATCATGGGTGTTCCTTGGCTCAAGCGTATGACCAGGATCATCATCCCGATCGAAAAGACGACGATCGTTTCCGGTTATCTTCTGCCGTTTATTTCGGCAATGCGTGAACTGTCACTCTTCGTCATTCTGGTTACCGCAAACAACCGTGTCTTAACGACGTTACTGCTGTTCTATGACGAGAAGGGTTATACCCAGTTCTCCAATGCCGTAAACCTGTTGATCATCATCGTTGTTCTGTTCATCAACTTTGCGGTAGAGAGGCTGACAGGTGCTTCAATTGAGAAAGGTGTAGGAGGTTAAAATATGCCGACAATCAGATTAGTCAATGTAACGAAACAGTTTGGCAAGGGTTCTCTTGCCGTAGATCGTTTGAATATGGAGATCAAAAACGGTGAATTCGTTTCTTTGCTTGGTCCTTCGGGATGCGGCAAGACGACGACTTTACGAATGATCGCGGGTTTGGAAACACCGACGGAAGGCGAGATCTATTTTGATGATCAGTGCGTCTTCTCCGATGAAAAGGGCATCAACCTTTCTCCGGACAAGAGAAATGTCGGATTCCTTTTCCAGAACTACGCTCTGTGGCCGCACTCGATGCGCGCGTCAAGGAGATCTGCAAGACCATGCGTATCGAAGAATACATCAACCGTTATCCGGCTGAGCTTTCCGGCGGTCAGCAGCAGCGTGTGGCCATCGCCAGAACACTGGCACCGAATCCAAAAGTCTTACTGATGGATGAGCCTTTGTCCAACCTGGATGCCAAGCTCAGAAACGACATGCGTGCCGAGCTTAAGAGGCTGCACAAGACGACCGATTCGACTTTCGTCTATGTCACTCATGACCAGTCGGAAGCGATGACCCTGTCTACCAAGGTCGCTTTGATCAAGCTGGGTATCTTACAGCAATACTGCCCGCCGCTTGAACTTTATGGTGAACCGGTCAATATCTTCTGTGCTGACTTTATGGGCAATCCGTCGATGAACTTCGTCGATGTCAAGGGCACGGTAAAAGACAACGGCTTATTACTGGTCAACGACCATTTCAAGGTTCATTTCACGCCAAATGAGAAGATCGAACTCAAGGACGGCAATTATGTCTTGGGTATCCGTCCGGAATTCGTGAAGATCAGTGATGAGGGCATTGAGTCCAAAGTCATCTCTTCTTTGCCATCCGGCATGGAGACGACCCTTTCTTTGGGTGTCGGCAGCGTTACGCTTTCAGCCGTCGCTTTCGGCAGTGTCGACTTCGCAATGGATTCGATTGTGAAATTCAACTTTGAAGGAGACCGTTACGTATTGTTTGACAAGGAAAGCGAACAGAATCTCTCACTTGGTTCGCTTGAGATCGTCGAATAATGAACGGATCTAACGAAAACAGAATCAATCAATTGGCAGGACGATTTTCCAATATCGTCCTGCTTGGTTTTTTTGCCTTAGTATGCATGCTGCCGATCGTCACGATCGGTGCGTCCTGCACCGCTTTAAACAAGGCGATGTATGAGCTGCTGGAAAATGACGACGATAAGGTCCTGGTGACCTTCTTTCGGGCATTCAAGGAACACTT
The DNA here is from genome assembly GCA_900321955.1 of uncultured Bacillota bacterium. The sequence goes on from ONXX01000041.1 coordinate 5,593, forward strand.
CCTTCTTGCCAGTGAGGTTTGGCTTTTGTATCTGTTGGCCATCGCCGTCTGGGTCTGGGATCTGGTCTATTACCGTACGGGTTCTTCGACCTTGGATTTTGTTGGCCAGGCAGCTTCCTTTTCGCTGCTGGTGATGATCGCTTTTGAACTGATGTGCGTCTTTGTGCTTATTTCCAAAGACATGGCAACCACTCTGATCGAGGCCTTCCGCAATGGCTTCAATATGGCGTTTCTGTGCTTCTGGCGCACGCTGTCCTTATTGGCTTTGACGGTTGCGACCATTGTGGCTGTCATTTTTCTGCTTCGTCCTTTGATCCTGGTGCTTCCGGGTGTGATTTCTTGTTTACATTGGCAGATTCTGCCGGCGATGCTTCAGGAATACAGGATGAAGTCCAACAACTTGAAATACAAAAAGGAAAACACAAAATGAACTACCACAAAATAGAAAAACTGGGAATTGAGATCTCTTCGATCGCTTTGGGAACCTGGGGCATCGGCGCTGCCGGCTGGGGTGAGATCGACGATAACGAATCGATCGAGACGATCCGTTATATGGTCGAGCGCGGCGTCAATGTCGTTGATACGGCCCCGGTCTATGGCTTGGGTCATTCCGAAGAGATTGTCGGCAAGGCCCTGGAAGGGATTCGGGACAAGGTCTACCTGATCTCCAAGTGCGGCATTACCCGCAAAAAGGCGACCGGTTTTGGCAAGGACGGTCCGGTACGCGATTCGTCCAAACCGATGATTTTAAAACAGGTCGATGAGTCTCTGGAACGTCTCAAGACCGACCATCTGGATGTACTGCTGATCCACTGGCCGGATGTCAATACGCCGTTTGAAGAGACGGCGGATGCACTAAAAACCCTGAAGCAGCAGGGCAAGATCCGTTTCTCCGGTATCTGCAATTTCGAGAACGATCAGATCGATGAATTCTATCAGTATGATGTCCTGGACTTTGCCCAGTACCAGTTCTCTCTTCTGGAAGACAAGTGGTCCCGGAATCTGGAAAAGTATCATGATCTGGGTGTGGCGACCATGGCCTATGGCGCTTTGGGCGGCGGCATCCTGACGGGTGCTTACCGGCAGATCCCTGATTTTGCAGCCGATGACATGCGCTTGAATTTCTATCCCTTCTTTAAACCGGGACGTTTTGAAAAGGCAATGGAAGTCGTCAAGGTGATGGATGAGATCGCTCTTGCCCATCATGTGCCGGTCGGCGAAGTGGCGATCAACTACACCGCGGATCATCCGTTCATCTCAACGGCTTTGGTCGGTGTTTCCAAGCGCAAGCACGCGAAGATGAACTGCGATGCTTTGGATTGGACGATGAGTGAAAAAGAAAAACAGCTGCTGGAAGAGGCAGCTGAAAAAGCAAGAGTTTAAAAAAGAAGGCCAGCCTTCTTTTTTAAATCAGTTCGATGGTTTTGATGCGCTGATCTTCCAACGGTCTGTCGCGGAAGTCGGTCCTGGTATTGGCGATCGCATCGACGACTTCCATGCCTTTGGTGACCTTGCCGAAAGCGGCATACTGGCCATCGAGGTGCGGTGCATCTTCATGCATGATGAAGAACTGGGAAGATGCGGAATTGGGATCCATCGTTCTGGCCATCGACAGGACGCCTCTGGTGTGCTTGAGCTCGTTGACGACGCCGTTGGAAAGGAATTCGCCTTTGATGGTCTTTTCCGATCCGCCCATGCCGGTGCCTGTCGGGTCGCCGCCCTGGATCATGAAGCCTTTGATGACCCGGTGGAAAATAATACCGTCAAAGAACTTTTCTTTGATGAGCGATACGAAGTTTTCGACCGTGATCGGTGCCGTTTCGGGATAAAGCTCAGCTTCGATCTGAGCGCCGTTTTCCATAGTGATTCTGATATTAATGTTTTCCATGTTTCATAACCTCGTACCATCATTCTACCATTATTTGAGATATAATATTTTCAAATAGTAGATCGGAGGATGCTTATGAACAGATATGTTGAAGATGTCATCGCGTACGTAAAAAAGAATTATTCATACCAGCCTGAATTCGTACAGACAGTAGAAGAAGTTTTTACATCGATCGCTCCGGTCGTTGATGCTCATCCCGAATACGAGAGGGCAGATCTGCTGAAACGAATGGTTGAACCGGAAAGAATGTTCCGTTTCCGGGTGGTATGGACAGACGATGAGGGAAACACGAGAACCAATATCGGCTACCGCTGCCAGTTTAACGGGGCCATCGGACCGTATAAGGGCGGTCTTCGTTTCAAGGACAATGTCAATGAGAGCCTGATGAAGTTTCTGGGCTTTGAACAGACGTTTAAGAATTCTTTGACCGGTCAGCCGATCGGCGGTGCCAAGGGCGGCAGTGATTTCGATCCGAAGGGAAAATCAGACGGGGAGATCATGCGTTTCTGCCAGAGCTTTATGACTGCCTTATACCGCTATATCGGACCGGATGTCGATGTGCCGGCAGGCGATATCGGTGTCGGCGGCAGAGAGATCGGCTATCTCTATGGCCAGTACCGCAGATTGAAGGGCACTTTTGAAAACGGCGTGCTTACCGGCAAGGGCTTAAGCTACGGCGGTTCTCTGATCCGTCCGGAAGCGACCGGCTATGGCGCCATCTATTATCTGGAAGAGGTCCTGAAACATGAAAACGATACGATCGAGGGCAAGAAGATCGCCGTTTCCGGTTATGGCAACGTCTCCTGGGGCATCATGAAAAAGGCTGCCCAGTTGGGTGCCAAGGTGACCTATATGTCGGGTTCCGCCGGTTACATCCACGATGAAGAGGGCATTTCAACACCGGAAAAGCTGCAGTTCATTCTCGATCTGCGCCAGTCCAATTCCAAGGATCTGAAATCCTATGCCGATCGTTTCGGCTGTGAATTCTATCCGAAACAGACTTTCTGGGGCGTCAAGGATGTCGATATCTACATGCCTGCAGCAACGCAGAACGAAGTGGGTATGGAAGAGGCGGAAAAGATCGTGGCCTCCGGCGTGAAATACTATATTGAAGTTTCCAATATGCCGACATCCAACGAGGCAATTGAATATATGAAGAAACACGGCATCATCATCGCCCCGTCCAAGGCAGCCAATGCCGGCGGCGTCGGTGTCTCCGCTTTGGAAATGTCACAGAATTCCGAGAGGCTTTCCTGGTCGGCAGAAGAAGTTGATGCCAAGCTGCAGCTGATGATGAAAAGCATCTATGAAAAATCAGTTGATGCGGCCAAACGCTATGATCTGGGCTATGACCTGATCGCCGGTGCCAACATCGCCGGATTTGAAAAAGTGGCGCAGGCAATGATGGAACAGGGCTTATTCTGATGAAGGATCTCAAGCAGTTAACGGAATACTACTACAATAACGGCAATTACAATTGTGCCGAGACGATCATCCATGCGGCAAATGAGTGCTATGGCCTTGAGATCAATGAAGAGGACATGAAGATGTTCGGCGGTTTTGGGTCCGGCATGTATGCGGGACTGGTCTGCGGGGCGCTGGCGGCCGGCGTGGCGGTCTTGTCCAAACTGATCATTGAAGACAAGGCAAAAGACAATGCCGATGAAGTCAGAAGAGTGATCAACGGTTTTGTCAGGACATTCAAGGAACGCTTGCAGGGCACATCGTGCAGAGAACTGCGGCCCCTCCACTTTTCGGTGGAAGAGCGCTGCCTGAAAACGGTACTGCTGGCAGCGGAAGTTCTGGATGAAAAAGTAAAGGAAGTGATTTGAAGTACGGATACTATACCGTACTTTTTTATATAATGGTATTAAGAAAAACAGGGGAAACCATATGAAACTGAATTATAAGAGAACCTTTATCGTCGGTCTGGCCTTCTTATCGATCTGCGCCTTCTGGCAGATGTACGATAACGTCATTCCGCTCATTCTCACCAATACCTTCCATCTCAATGAGACCTATTCCGGTGCGATCATGGCTGCGGATAATATCCTGGCTTTGATCCTTCTGCCGTTATTCGGCTCTTTGTCGGATAAGACCAACACCAAGATCGGCAAGCGCATGCCGTTTATCCTCTTTGGTACCGGTCTGGCCATCATCCTGATGAACATCCTGCCGATCCTGGACAACGGCTATTTTGCCAGCCCTTCCAATGGCAAGCTGGTCGGCTTTGTCGTTGTATTGGGATTATTGCTGATCGCGATGGGAACCTACCGTTCCCCGGCGGTCGCCTTAATGCCGGATGTCACACCGAAACCGCTTCGTTCCAAGGCGAATGCCATCATCAATCTGATGGGTGCGGTCGGCGGCATCATCTATCTGGCCATCGCAGCCTTTTCCTATCCGAATTCAAGGACCCAGGGTCTTGCCCACGTCGATTACCAGATCCTCTTTGTCTTTGTTTCGGCCATCATGTTTATTGCCATCGGTCTGCTCTATCTGATTATCAAGGAGCCGGAGCTGGTCGAAGAAAACAAGAAATTGGAAGCCGAACATCCGGAATGGAATCTGGCCAAGGAAGATGAATCAGGCAATGAAGCTTTGCCAAGTGATGTCAAACGTTCCTTAGGCTTCTTGCTGGCATCGATCGCTTTGTGGTTTATCGGCTATAATGGCGTGACAACATGGTTTACCACCTATGTTTCCGTTGTCATGGGACAGGGTCTCGGCGGTGCCAGCACCTGTCTGCTGGTGGCGACGGCCGGTGCGATCATTTCCTATATCCCGATCGGCAATCTCGCATCCAGGATCGGCCGCAGAAAGACCATCATGGGTGGCATCATCCTTCTTTCTCTGATGTTTTTCTTAGGCTTTATCGAGACAAACGTCTTCAAGAACATCAACTTCCTCATGTATGTCAGCTTTGCCTTGGTCGGTCTGGCCTGGGCGGCGATCAATGTCAACTCTTTGCCGATGGTCGTCGAGATGTGCAAGGGTTCCGATATCGGCAAGTTTACCGGTTACTACTACACGGCTTCGATGGCGGCGCAGATCGTCACGCCGATCCTGGCCGGTACTTTGATGCGCCTGATCTCCTACAAGATCCTGTTCATCTATTCCGCTTTCTTTGTCTTATTATCCTTTGTGACGATGACTCAGGTCCGTCACGGCGACCAGAAGGTCGAGGCCAAGAAGGGTCTGGAAGCTTTCGAAAACATGGAAGATTAAAAACTGCGGATTCAGTGAAAAAAAGTAAAACTCTGTGTCATACGATACAGAGTTTTTTATATAATATTTTAGAAAATAAAACTGTGAGGACATTATTATGAAAAAAGTCATGGTATGCGGCTGTGGTGCCCAGGGTTCTACGATCTGCCGAAAGCTCGATGAGGAGCCTTGTATCGAAGAAGTGATCTGTGCGGATTACGATCTGAATGCGGCAAAGGCCGTCTGTTCTTTGATGAAGAAGGGCACACCGGTCAAGGTGAATGCGGCGAACATCGAAGAGATCAAGGAAGCGGCAAAGGGTTGCGAACTTCTGGTCAATGTCATGCCGCTTCATTTCGGGGCGAATATGTTAAAAGCAGCCATGGACTTAGGCTGCTGCTATCAGGATCTGGCAGCTTGCGAGGATCTGCCGGAATGCAAGGATGTCGATCCATACGATCGCTGGATCGCCGGGATCCGCTGCATGTACGATACCTATGGCGAAGTCTTTAAAAGAAATAACACGACAGCGATCATCGGTACCGGTTCGGCACCGGGCGTCATGTGCGTCATGGCGAGGAAGTGCGTCAATGAACTCGACAGCTGTGACACCATCAACATGATGGTCTATGAGGGCGTGGAAGCCAAGCGTTTCCTGCCGTTCTGGTGGTCGACTGATGTGGCTTTGGCCGATATGGAAGAAGATGCCTATGCCTACAGAGATGGCAAGATCGTCCGTACCAAGCCGTTCTCACACAAGATCTGGCGCAGCTGGCCGGAAAATGATATGCGTCCGGTCATGCTTTGTGAACATGCCCATGACGAACCGGTCTATGTGGCCTTCAATGCCGATACCTATTTTAAGGGTTGTAAGAACGCCTACTTCAAGTATGGTGGTGTAGGAATCCGTTTTTCTGAGCCTTTGTACCGGGCAGGTCTTCTTTCCTGGAAGGAAGAAGAAGTGGATGGCCAGAAGGTCATTCCTCATGATCTGATCTTGAAGCACGTGCCGATGGCACCGAAACAGCCTGAGGAGATTCATGAGATCATTGAAGAGGGCGTGGTGTCCGACGGCGGTGCCTTTGTTGTTGAAGCCTATGGCAAAAAAGACGGCAAAGACGTGATGGTCGAACTTCATCTCAATGCCCCGGGTCTGGTGGAATCCTATGAAAAGGCGAAGATGTCCGGTGAGATGTATCTGACCGGTCAGGGAGCCTTCCTGTACACAAAGCTGCTGGTCAATGACATGATCTCTCAGAAGGGCCTGATCTCTTCCGATATGCTGGATGAAAAACAGGTCGAACAGTACGTGGAGTGGGCCAAGGAACTGGACATCACGTACACGATGGAAATCAAGGAAGGCGTTTTGCCAAAGGATTTGAACAACTGATATCAATCAAAAAAGAAGCCCTGCAGTGATGCAGAGCTTTTTAAACAAAAAAGATCTTAACGATCTTTTTGTAAGGAATCTTTGAAGACGTAGTATTTCTGGTATAAGAACTCCGTAATTAAGTTGATCAGCATGTTTAAGATGGTGACAAGATAGTCGTTGTAGCCAAGTGTCGAGGTCAGATAGTTGCCAAGTAATGTCGACAATGGCGTGAACACGCAATAGTAAGCAAAGACCTTCAGCATGGCGATCGGCACATTGGATGCCGACTGGAAGGTGAAGTTGCGGTTCAGTGTGAAGTTCCACAAGACCGACAGGATCAAAGAGATCAGGTAGGAAGGCCACCAGGTCAGCTTGATGACATCGTGGAGCAAGGCAAAGCTTCCTAACTGGATGATACCGGCCGAAAGGGAAAATAAAGTAAACTTAATGGTCTGTAAGAGATTCTTGTTCATAATGGTTTTTCAGGTATTGATCGGCTTTGACCAATACGCCTTTCATGTTGTCAAAGCTCAGCAGATTCATGGCTTCCTCATAGGGAAGCAAGCAGATCTCGTCGACTTCTTCCGGCTGTTTGACCGGTGTCTGGTCCTTAAAATAGCCCAGGAAGTAGACCGAGATCTTTAAGATGCCGTTAGGCATGATGTAGGAAAGTTCTTCCCTGAAGGAAGTATCGAGTCTGATATCGATACCGACTTCTTCCTTGATCTCGCGAATCGCGGCTTGCGTTTCGGTTTCTCCTTTTTCCAGATGACCTTTGGCAAAACCGTAGTTTCCATGGAAATCTTTGATCAGAAGATAGAAGGGGACATGGTCCTTCATGGTATAGGTGATTGCACCGGCAGAAATTTCTGACATACCTGTATTATACCTTTTTAAGCAAGGACTGATCTTTAAAATAGGATTATTTGGTAAATAAGGCGGTTTTGATTAAAATAAGAGATGTATGAAAATGCTTCTTTTGATCAATGCCCATTCGGGTGTGAAGAATTCCAAAGCCAACCTTGTGAGTGTCATCGACATCTTCTGTCGCCATGGCTATGATGTCAGCGCCTATGTGACGCAGAAACAGAACGACGCCTACGAATACCTGATGAAAAACAGGGTCAAGTACGACGTGGTCTGCGTGTTTGGCGGCGACGGCACGATGAATGAAGTGACCAATGCTTTGATGCGCAAAGAACACAAGCCGCTTCTGGGTTACTTCCCCAGCGGCACGATGAACGACTTTGGTTCCAACTTCGATCTGGGCAATGATTTCAAGCAGATTGCCGAACGGATCTGCCAGAACAATGTCCGGGAATTCGATGTCGGCAAGTTCAATGACCGCTATTTCAATTATGTGGCGGCCTTTGGTGCGATGTGCGATGTGCCGTTTACCACCAAGCGGGATGCCAAGGAAGCATTGGGCAATATCGCCTACATCCTGGAAGGCATCGGAAAACTGCCGGAAGTCAGGATGCACAAGGTTCATTACACGATCGGCAACCGCAGTTTCAACAAGGATGTCCTCTTCGGCCTGATCTATTCGGGCAACCGGGTGGCTGGCATGGAACTGGAATCCAAGAAGCGTTCCAGGATCGATGATGGTTCCTTCAATGTACTGATCGTCGACTATGTGCCGACCATATTCAATGCGCCGGACATCTTCTCGACACTCTTGCAGCAGGATCGCTTCATCCACCGTTACCGTACCGATCACATCCATCTGGAATTTATGATGTCATCTGGACCCTGGATGGGGAAGAGGCCAAAGTCAACGACGTCGTCGATATTACCATAACAAATAAAGCACTCAGGATCTTAGTCTGAGTGCTTATTTTTTTTGAGCTTATGATCGAAAGCTTATTTCATCAGCTGCGTCAGCAAACCGAGCAGTTCGTTGCCGTTTGACTGATTTGCCGTAGGCTTCTGGCCGGCGCCTAAAAGAGATCCTAAGAGATCCAGGCTGTTGTTGGCTGTCTGCTGGCTGGAGTTGCCGCCTAATAAGCTGCCTAATAAACCGGCTGCCGGGCTGGACTGTGTGTTGGATACAGCGCCGCCGCCGAGTAATCCGGCGATGTCGGAAAGATCGATACCGTCAGAGAGGTCGACTTTGTTGGTCTGCGGTTTCTGAGCAGTTGCATTGGTAGCAGTGGAAAGGCTGTTGAGAAGAGCCGGAGCAATGCTGTTGAGGACAGCGTTGACTTCCTTGGCAGAAAGGCCGGTTTCCTTAGCTAAGCCGGAGATGACAGACTTCTGATCCTTGCCTAAGATGTGGCCGATGATCTTTGCGCCGTCAGTGGAGTCGCCGTTCTTGATCTGCTGAGAAACGGTCTGTGTGCTGGTGTGCTGTGTCAGAGCGTTTAACAGAGAAGTAGCGCCTTCCTTCTTGGATGCATTCTTGGTCAGGTAAGTGATCAGAAGAGGAACAGCCATCATGAGAAGCTTGGAGATACCGTTATTGGATACGCCAGTCTTCTTGGAGACGGAGTTGATGGAATCATTGCTGGTCAATGAGCCAAGTAATAATTGTAATAGATTCATTTCATTATTCTCCTTACTATATTGATTAATTTCATTTTACAACGAATTTTTATTTTCTAGTGTAAAAACGTTTCAAAGAGGGCCTCAGTGATTCTTAGAGGACTTTTTGTTGGCTATAATGGAGGTGAAAATACAAATGGATAATGATCAAAAAGGAGAAGGCCATGCTGGTAAAAAACGCATACATTGAAAACGACAGCGAATTAAAGGATATTCGGATCAAAGACGGAGTCTTTCAGAAGATCGGAAAACTCACACCCGAAGAAAACGAGGAAGTGATCGACCTGGACGGCAAACTCGTCCTGCCGCCTTTTGTGGAATCCCATGTGCATCTGGATACCTGCCTGACGGCGGGAGAACCCAAATGGAACATGTCCGGCACCCTTTTTGAGGGGATCGAGACCTGGAGCCTGCGCAAGGAGAAGCTGAGTCCGGAAGACATCGCGGAACGGGTGAAGAAGGCAGTGCGCCTGTATGCGCAAAACGGCATCCAGTATATCCGCACCCATGTTGATGTGACCGATCCCAGTCTGATGGCCTTAAAGACCATCGTCCGCTTAAAGGAAGAAGTTAAGGATCTGGTGGATTTACAGATCGTGGCCTTTCCCCAGGAGGGCATCCTTTCCTATCCTAACGGGCAGCAGCTGATGATCGATGCGGTTGATCTGGGAGCCGATGCTGTAGGGGCCATCCCGCACTACGAATTTACCAGGGAGTATTCGGTGGAGTCTTTGAATTTTGCCTTGAAACTGGCCAAGGAGAAGGGAAAGCTTGTCGATGTTCATTGCGACGAGATCGACGATGAGGCTTCCCGCGGTCTGGAGACGGTGGCGGCCAGGGCCTATGAACTGGGTCTTTTTGACAGGGTCACTGCTTCCCATACGACGGCGATGCATTCCTACAATAACGCCTACGTCTTGAGGCTGATGCGCTTATTGAAGATGAGCCGGATCAATTTTGTGGCCAATCCTTTGGTCAACACCCATCTGCAAGGCAGGGCCGACACCTATCCGAAACGAAGAGGTATGACCCGGGTCAAGGAACTTCTTGAAGCGGGCATCAATGTTTCCTTTGGCCATGACGACATCTTCGATCCGTGGTATCCGATGGGAAACGGCAGTCTTCGTGACGTGGTCTTCATGGGTTTGCATGTAGGGCAGATGATGGGTTATGAGGAGATCATGAACGCCTACCGCTTTATTTCTATAAACGGGGCAAAGACGCTTCATATCAGCGATTCCTATGGCATTGAAGAGGGCAAGCCTGCCAGCTTCATCGTACTGGATGGCAAGAACTATTATGAGTGTCTCAACAGGAATGCGGCGCTTCTGGCTTCCTATCGAAACGGGAAGAAGATCGTTGAAGGAAGAAGTGCGGAAACAAGAATCCTGGTATAGGCAGGTTCAGGCGAATTAAGGGCTGATCGGCAGGGAAACGATCGGCCTTTTTTATGTCAAAAAGCGAATATTTTGATGAAAAAGTGATAATATTTATAGTATGTTCAGACTGCTTAGAAAATATACAAAAGACGGTTGGTGGGCGACCCTTCTGGGCCCGATTTTTACGGTAGCGGAAGTAGTGGTCGATGCACTGATCCCACTTGTCATGTCGGATATCATCGATAAGGGCATCTATGGTATGGGCGGCAACATGGAGTACATCTGGGGAAGAGGTGTGCACATGGTCCTGCTGGCTGTTCTGGGTGCGGTTTTCGGTGCACTTTCCGGTTTGTTCTCGTCGATCGCTTCGACAAGATTTATCCGCAATATCCGTTCGGCAATGTTTGCCAAGGTTCAGGAATACAGTTTTGAAAACATCGAAAAGTATCCGGTCCCGACGGTGGTCATGCGTATGACGACCGATATGCGCATGCTTCGTATGGCTTATGTCAGTATCGTAAGAATGCTGATCAGGGCACCGTTCAACCTGGCTATGAGTGCCTATTTTGTCTTTGTGATGAATCCATCCCTGGCTTCGATCTTTGTGGTTGCCATCCCGGTATTGGGTGCCGGTTTGATCTTCATCTATTCCAAGGCACATCCGCGTTTCCGCCAGATGATGCTGAAATTCGATGCCATGGATGCTGATCTGGAAGAGAATATCGAAGGCATCCGCGTCGTCAAGACTTTCGTCAGAGAAGACCATGAGAATAAGAAATTTCAGAATTCTTCCAACGCTGTCACCAAAGCTCAGCGTTTTGCCGAGAATATCGTCATTCTAAACCGACCGTTCTTTGAACTGGTCATGTACTGCTGCATGATCGCGATCGCCTGGTTCGGCGGCCGTGATGTCATTGCCGGAAGGATGACGACCGGTAACTTTATGGCGTATCTTTCCTATATCAGAGCGATCTTGTTCTCTCTGCTGATGATCTCCAACGTCTTCCTTCAGGTCGTCATGGCCCAGGCTTCGGTCGATCGTGCCAATGAACTTCTGGATGAAGAGCCGAAAGTTACGGATCATGATGCCGATCCGAGTCTGGAAGTGGAAAACGGTGACATCGAATTCAGAAACGTTTCTTTCAAATACTCCGATGAGGCGGAAAATGATGTCTTGAGCAATATCGATCTCAAGATCAAGGCCGGTGAGGTCATCGGTATCTTGGGTCCGACCGGTTCTTCCAAGACGACATTGGTCCAGCTCATTCCGCGTCTTTATGATGCCAAGAAGGGCGAAGTCCTGGTCGGCGGCCACAATGTGCGTGAATACAAACTGGAAAAGCTGCGCGATGCCGTAGCGATGGTTTTACAGAAGAATACCCTGTTCTCCGGTACGATCGAAGAGAATATGAAGTGGGGCAATCCTAAGGCGAGCCATGAGGAGATCGTTGAGGCCTGCCGCTATGCGCAGGCGGATGATTTCATCGAGGCTATGCCGAAAAAATATGAGACCGATCTGGGTCAGGGCGGCGTCAATGTATCCGGCGGTCAGAAGCAGCGTCTTTGTATTGCCAGAGCGCTTTTGAAGCACCCTAAGATCATCATTCTGGATGATTCGACCAGTGCTGTTGATACCGATACGGATCACCGCATCCAGCTGGCTTTGAAGGAGAAGCTTGGCGGCATGACGACGATCATCATCGCCCAGCGTGTCAATTCGGTCAAGGAAGCGGATAAGATCATCATCATGAATGACGGCCGGATCGAAGACATCGGCAATCATAAGGAACTGATGGGCAGGAACGAAGTTTATCGTGACCTGTACAATACACAGATGGAAGGAGCACTGGAATAATGGCAGACAACAATTACAGACAGCTCAGGACTTCCAGAGCCAACGATGTTTTAGGCACGATACGCAATTGTTTTGCCTATATCGGTAAGCACTACAGACTGGCGTTTATTGCCGCCATCATCTTCATCATCCTGTCTTCTTTGACCGGTGTGGTGTCTTCCTATCTGTTCACCCCGATCATCAACAACTACATCGTTCCTTACATCGGTCAGGAAAACCCGGATCTCAGCGGTTTTGTGCGGATGCTGGGGGTCATGATCGCCGTTTATGCATCGGGTCTTCTTTCTTCCTTCGCCTTTTCCAAGCTGATTTCCATCGTCTCGACCGGCGTGCTCAATGAGATGCGTCAGGATCTGTTCCGCGTCATGGAAAAGCTGCCGGTCCGTTTCTTTGATACGCGGACCCATGGCGAAGTGATGAACTACTATACCAATGATATCGATACGATCCGTCCGATGATCGCCGATGGTTTCCCGACTCTGATCACCACGATGATCACCATCGTCGGCTGTTTCATCTTCATGTTTTCATTGAATGTCAGATTGTCGCTGATCATGGTGGTGGTGCTGATCGTTATGTTTTTTGCGACCTATTTCCTGGCCAGCGGTTCAAGAAAGACTTTTGCCGGTCTGCAGAAGCAGGTTTCCAACATCAATGGCTATACCCAGGAAATGTTCTCCGGTCAGAAGGTCATCAAGGTCTTCAACCATGAAAAGGAGACGATCGAGGGATTTCAAGTTTTCAATAAACAGCTTTATGACTATTCTTTGCGTACCAATGCCTATGCATCGGTACTGATGCCGATCAACGGCAACCTTGCCTATATCGCCTATGCGATCGTGGCGGTCGTCGGCAGCCGCATGTGCATCGATGGTACGATGCGGATCGGTGATCTGGCTTCCTTCCTCTTATTCGTCAGGCAGTTTGCCGGACCGATCTCCAATCTTTCCCAGCAGTTCAACGGCATCATGATGTCGCTGGCCGGTGCAGAGAGAGTTTTCGATCTGATGGACAAGGAAGCGGAACTGGATTACGGCATCATTGAGCTGGTCAATATCGAAGAAGACAAGGAAGAGCTCATCGAGACCAAGGCCAAGACCAATCGCTGGGCCTGGAAGATCCCTGTTGAGCCGGCGAAATATGTGGAGCTCAAGGGCGACATCCGTTTGAATAACGTCACTTTCCGTTACGTGGAAAACAAGACGATCCTGAATAATATCTCTTTATATGCCAAACCGGGCCAGAAGGTGGCTTTTGTCGGTTCGACCGGTGCCGGCAAGACGACGATCACCAATCTGATCAACCGCTTCTATGATGTGGAAGATCAGGAAGGCATGATCACCTTTGACGGCATTCCGATCAAAGAGATCCGCAAGGATGACCTGCGCAGATCCGTTGGTGTGGTCCTTCAGGATACCAATCTTTTCTCTGGTACGATCATGGACAATATCCGCTATGGCCGTCTGGATGCCACCGATGAAGAATGCATCGCAGCAGCCAAGATCTCCAATGCCGATTCCTTTATCGAAAGACTGCCGCACGGTTATCAGACGATGCTGACGGCAAACGGCATGAACCTTTCCCAGGGCCAGAGGCAGTTATTGAACATTGCCAGATGTGCAGTTGCCGATCCGCCGGTCATGGTCCTGGATGAAGCGACATCTTCCATCGATACCCACACCGAAAAACTGATCGAGAAGGGTATGGATGAACTGATGAAGGGCAGGACGACCTTTGTCATCGCCCATCGATTGTCTACCGTACGAAATGCCGATGCGATCATCGTCCTGGAACACGGACAGATCATCGAGCGCGGAAATCACGACGATCTGATTGCTCAAAAAGGCCGTTATTATCAGCTTTATACAGGCAAAGCAGAACTTGATTAAAAAAGACTGTCTTTCTTGATAAAAAAGATGTAAAATAAGAAATGCAAAAATGAATATGTGAACAGGATGTAGCTCAGCTTGGTAGAGCGCTTGTTTCGGGTATAAGAGGCCAAGGGTTCGAATCCCTTCATCCTGACCATATTCTTTTTTTGTATTTTTGTATAATGAAAGCGTAGATTGGAGAGCTTATGAGTAAGACTGGACTGGTTCTGGAAGGCGGCGGATTGCGCGGCGTATTTACCGGCGGTGCGATCGACTGCTTTCTGGATAAAAAGATAGATTTTGATTATGTGATCGGTGTTTCGGCGGGTTCATGTAACACCTTCGCCTATGTGGGCAGACAGCGCGGCTACGTGCGTTCCTGCATGATTCAGAAGGATCCTGCCAATTCCTTCTGGGGTGTCCGCCAGATGGTGGAGTCCCACAAATTTGTCGACTTGGATAAAGTCTTCTATGATTACACCGAACAGTACAACTTTGATTTCAACAAGTTTGTTGCCAACCCCGTGGAATGGGAAATGGTCGTTTCCAATATTGAGACGGGCAAGGCAGAATACATGACGACCAAAGACATCGAGACCTCAAGGATCATCGGCAAGGCGTCCTGTTCCATGCCGGGTCTGACCGAGCCGGTCGAGATCAATGGTCAGCATTATATTGACGGCGGCATCTGCGATTCGATCCCGATTCAGCGTGCTTTGGATCAGGGTTGCGAAAGACTGGTCATCATCCTGACCAGGAAGAAGGGCAATTATTCCCGTTTCAACGAGCCGACACTTATGCTGTTCCACCGTATTTACCGGAATTATCCGGAACTGATTAAAGCTTTGGAAGGAAGAAACAAGCTCTATCATGACCAGGTGGATTTTGCCGAGCAGCTGGAGGCGGAAGGCAAGGCGATCATCATCCGGCCGACGATGCAGGAAGTCAGCCGTCTGGAATCAAACGAGGATGAGCTGATGATGTCTTATTATCACGGCTACACCAAGGCAAAAGAGTATATTGATGCGATTCATCAATTTATGGAGTAAGAAACAATGAGAAAACAAGGCGGGGAATTTTCGATCTTTCTGAAAGCAGCGTTTTTCATGCTGAGCCTTGTATTGATACTGGGCTTTCTGGCATCGATGAAAAGCGGTGTCTCGATGTTTAACAGGGAGGTGATGTCTGTGCTGTCGACGATCTTTATCATTTCTTTATGTATATTGGGCGTCTTGACCCTCGGCATCCTGATTGCCGCCATTTCCGGCGGTTCCAAGGATGCACCGGTCTCCAACCGCAGCACATTGATCAAGGACAACACCCTTCGCTATGAAAAGAAAGACGAGAACGGCAGAAAGAAGAAGGTTTCCTTCTCGATCGCCAATATCGATGAATACCTCAGCAAGTATTCGGAGCTCTATGTCGTAAGAAACGCCCGCCTGTATAAAAGCGACAAAAAGGCCAAGGCCAATGCCAATACCCTGATGGTTTCGCTGGATAACGGCAAGACCATGAGCATGCGCCAGTTAAACAACAGCGATCCCGAATTATACAATGAGATCTGTGCCCTGCTGGACCGCATCAAGGACAAGGACAGTATCGATCTGTCTTTCAGGATGCGCAAGTATGCGACAGAGGAAGATCTGATCCTGGCCGGCCGCAAGAGTGCCAAAGAACTCAAGGATCTTTCCAAGCGGATCAAGAATAAGGAAATCAGAGAGCGGATCAATACGCTTTGCGGACAGATCTATGAATTTGAAGACAATGTCATCGATCATGCCGATCGGGTCAGAAAGCTTTACGATCACTATCTGCCGATGCTGGAAGACATCGTCGAGAATTATATTACGATGGAGGGCCACGATGCCAAGATCGTCAATATTTCCGATTCCAGAAGCCGTCTGAGCGATACGCTGACCTTGCTTTCCGGAGCTTTTGCTTCCCTGGAAAAAGGGGAACAGAGTGAAGATCTTGACCAGCTGGATGCCGATGTGCAGAAAGTAAACGCTTTACTTGAAAAAAGCGAAAAATAATCGTTTAAAAGTGATATTTCATATCACTTTTTTATTATGAAAGCATTATAATGGTCTTTGAGTTTAAAGAAAGAGGATTTATTTATGGTCGAAAAACAAACAAAGATCATTTGTACTCTGGGTCCTGCCTCAGACAATTATGACACGATATTGAGGATGGCTCAGGAAGGTATGAATATCGTAAGACTGAATTTCTCCCATGGCACACATGAAGAACATCTTGCCAGGATCAATACAGTCAGAAAAGTAGAAAAGGAGAACGGAATCAATCTGGGTATCATGCTGGATACCAAGGGTCCGGAAATCCGTTTGGGTGTATTCAAGAACGATGCCGAGACTTACCAGAAGGGCGAGATCGTCACGATTCAGCGTGAAGACATCGAAGGTACACACGACCGTTTCACCATTCAGTGCAAGGAAGTCTTTGATGATGTCAAGGCCGGTGATTATATCCTGGTCAATGACGGCAGCGGGCCGGATCATACGGCCCCCTTCGAGGAGGCTGCGAAGCACCCCGAGGTCACCGTTCTCACTCACGAGGTGAACCGCGGCAAAGGCCGGGCCATGAAGACCGCGTTCTCCTGGTGCATAAAGCACCGCCCGGATATCGACGGCGTCGTCACCGTAGACGGAGACAATCAGCATCTGCCCCGCGACGTGCGCCGCTGTGCCGAGGCCATGCTCGCCGATCC
>ONXX01000099.1 GCA_900321955.1 uncultured Bacillota bacterium
TTATTACAGAAAGGATATGAAGGAATGATCAAAGCTATTTATCCGGGTACTTTCGATCCGATCACAGTCGGACATCTTGATGTTATTTTGCGTTCCGCAAAGATCTATGACAAACTCATCGTCGCGGTCATGGAAAACCGGGCTAAGAAGTGCACCTTCAGCAAGGAAGAGAGAAAGCAGATGATCGAAAAGTGCATTGAAGGCCTCGAGAATGTCGAAGTCGTCATCGGCGAGGGCTTGACCGTCAATCTGGCAAACCTCTATGACTGCCGCATCCTGATCCGGGGCGTCCGAGCGGTATCGGACTATGAATCCGAATTGGCATTGGCCACTGCGAACATGAACCTGAATCCGGAGGTGGAGACGGTCTTCATGGTTTCCAAGCCGGAGCTGTCTTTCCTTTCCTCATCGGTTGCCAAGGAGATCGCTTCCTTTAACGGTGATATCAGCGATTATATCCCGGCACAGATCATCAAAGAGGTCTCGGAAAAGCTGTATCGCTGATATATTAATAAGGATATTAAACAGGAAAGAATTCCCCAAAAAGGGAATTTTTCTTTTTTAGCACTTATTTGTTGACAGTGCTAAACGATTGTTGTATAGTATTTTTAGCAATAGGATGTATAGAGTGCTAAAGGAGGTGGCTGTATGGCATTAACACAAAGAATGGTCGACATCCTCAGGGCCATAGTTGATGAATTCGTATCTACGGCGGAACCGGTTGGTTCCAAAACACTGGTCGATAAATATGGCCTGCCTTATTCCAGTGCGACGATCAGGAATGATATGGCAACTCTGGAATCGCTCGGCTATCTGGAAAAGCCGCACACCTCAGCCGGACGTATCCCTTCCAACAAGGGTTATCAGTACTATTGCGAACATCTTCTGAAAAAGGATATGGATGAGGAAGTCAAATATGCACTGTCCAATATCTTTGACCGCCGTTCTGCCAATATAGAGGATGCGATCAAGGAATCGTGCCGTATCGTTTCGGAGATGACCAACCTCGCTTCCGGCATGTTGGGGCCTGATGCGAGCAATCAGACACTGGAACACATCAAAGTCTTCCAGATCGACCCGAAAACAGCGGTATGCGTGTTTATCACCAATACCGGTCATACCGAAAACAAGACGTTCAATTTCCAGGATGAAGTCACCATCGAAGATATCGAGACCTGTACCGATATCCTGAATGACCGTCTCAAAGGTACACCGATCCACACGCTGCCGGAACGGCTTGAATCATTGAAGCCTGTTCTGACCAAGTCGGTTCAGCGCTTCGAAATGCTGTACAACGCATTTGCCGGGGCCTTCGTGAAGTTTGCGTCGGAGACCTTGTATTTCGATGGTACTTCCAATATGATGTACCAGCCGGAATATGCGGACATCGAAAAGCTGAAACAGCTTACGAAGTTCTTCGATGATTCCAAACTGTTCAGGTCTCTGGTCGATCGTCAGACCGGTGAAAACGACGTTGTGGCCGTTACCCCGAAGGGTACGGAGCTGGTATGGAAGGATGATATCGCAATTGTTTCCAATGAGATCAAGATCTCTGACAACCCGAATGACAACGCCCGTCTGATGGTCGTCGGACCAAGGCGTATGGAATACAGCCGGGTCGTCAATCTTCTCGATTTCATCTGTAAAGAGATTGAAGATATGTTCCACTAGAAAGGAGCTTTATGGCAGATAAGAAAAAAGAAAAAAAAGATATTCCCAAGGATGAGGAAGAAAAGCAGGTTCTTAACGAAGAGGAAGAACCAAAAGAGAGTGAAGAGGTAGAAGAGATCGTTGAGGATATCAATGAAGAATCTGAAGTCGAAAAGCTCACCAAACAGCTTGATAAGCTGAAAAATGATTACGCAAGAGCGTATGCGGATACGGAGAATCTGAAGAAGAGACTGACAGCGGAAGCGGAAATGACCCGCAAATACCGTATCCAGAGTTTCGCCAAGGAAGTTCTTCCGGTGATCGATAATCTGGAAAGAGCTCTGGCGACACCGGTTCACGAAAGTGACGAAAGCTTTAAAAAAGGAATTGAAATGACGTACAATCAGCTTCTGACCGCTTTGAAAAACGAAGGCGTCGAAGAGATCGATTGTCTGGATAAACCGTTTGATCCGAACCTTGAACAGGCGATCATGCAGGAAAAGGCTGAGGACAAGGAATCCGGCATCGTCATTGAAATATTGCAGAAAGGTTATGTATTGAAAGACCGTATATTGAGACCGGCAATGGTCAAGGTCAGTGAATAAAGGAGGAAATAATCATGAGCAAGATCATAGGTATTGACTTAGGTACTACAAACAGCTGCGTTTCCGTTATGGAAGGCAAGGAAGCTAAAGTTATCACCAACCCAGAAGGCAACAGAACAACACCTTCCGTCGTTGCATTTAAAGATGGCGAGATCGTCGTCGGCGATGCCGCAAAAAGACAGGTCGTAACCAATAAGGATTCCGTTTCTTCAATCAAGAGGAAGATGGGTTCCAATGAAAAAGTTCATGTCAACAACAAGGACTACACGCCGCAAGAGATCTCTGCGATGATCTTACAGTATATGAAGAAGTATGCGGAAGCATATCTCGGTGAACCGGTCACCAAGGCCGTCATCACCGTCCCGGCTTACTTCAATGACGCACAGCGTCAGGCAACCAAGGATGCCGGCAAGATCGCCGGTCTGGAAGTTGAAAGAATCATCAACGAACCGACAGCTGCAGCTTTGGCTTTCGGTTTCGATAAGACCGATAAGGAACAAAAAATCATGGTATTCGACCTTGGTGGCGGTACCTTCGATGTCTCTATTTTGGATCTGGCTGACGGAACCTTCGAAGTTCTGGCTACTGCCGGTGATAACCACTTAGGCGGCGATGACTTCGATAACGTCATCGTTGACTGGATGGCTGATGAATTCAAGGCTGCCCATCATGGCATCGATCTGAAGGCAGACCGTATGTCTTTACAGAGATTGAAGGAAGCTGCAGAAAAGGCCAAGAAGGATCTTTCTTCCATGGTTCAGACGCACATTTCCTTACCGTTCATTTCTGCTGATGAGTCCGGTCCGTTACACCTGGATATGGATCTGACCAGAGCCAACTTCGATAAGATGACCAGACACCTGGTTGAAAGAACCGTCGGTCCGGTCAGACAGGCGTTAAAGGATGCCGGTTTGACACCTTCCGACATCGATCAGGTATTACTGGTCGGTGGTTCTACCAGAATGATCTCCGTTCAGGAAGCTGTCAGAAATGAATTAGGCAAAGAGCCGAACAAGTCTGTTAACCCGGATGAAGTCGTTGCCATGGGTGCAGCGATTCAGGGTGCTGTATTGTCCGGTGATGAAAACGCCAAAGATATCCTGCTTCTGGATGTCACACCGCTGTCCTTAGGTATTGAAACCTTAGGCGGTGTCATGACTGTACTGATTCCGCGTAATACAACGATCCCGACGCAGAAGTCGCAGATCTTCTCGACGGCTGCCGATAATCAGCCGGCTGTCGATATCCACGTATTGCAGGGTGAAAGACCGATGGCTGCCGACAACAAGACATTGGGCAACTTCCAGCTGACAGGTATTGCACCGGCCAGAAGAGGTGTCCCGCAGATCGAAGTTACCTTCGATATCGATGTCAACGGTATCGTTCATGTCTCTGCTTTGGATAAAGGCACGAACAAGAAACAGGAAATCACCATTACCAACTCTTCCGGTCTGTCTGACGAAGAAATCGACAAGATGGTCAGAGAAGCAGAAGAAAACAAGGCTGCCGATGACAAGAGAAGAGAAGAGATCGAACTCAGAAATAAGGCAGAAGGCTTTATCGCTCAGATCGATCAGCAGCTCGAAACAGACAACCAGAACGTCACAGCCGATCAGAAGGCTCAGGTCAAGGCTTTGCGTGATGAATTACAGAAAGCCCTGGACGAGAATGATTACGATCATCTCAAGACCAAACTCGATGAACTGGAAAAGGCAGCACAGGCCATGAGTGAAGCAATGTACCAGCAGCAGGCAAACAGCCAGGCCAATGGTGCAAACTACGGCGGCTTTGGCGGCAATGGCTCTGCCAATGACAATGGCGGCAACAACAACGATGATGTCGTTGATGCCGATTTCAAGACAAAGTAATCTGAAAAATATCTTAATCAAATAGAAAGGGAGGTATTATGGCTGACAAGCGCGATTATTATGAGATTTTGGGAATATCCAAATCGGCAAGCGAAGATGAGATCAAAAAAGCTTATCGGAAGTTGGCTAAACAATATCACCCGGATGTAAACAAAGCTCCGGATGCCGAAGCAAAATTCAAGGAGATCAATGAGGCCTACGAGGTCCTCTCGGATCCGCAGAAGAAGGCAACGTATGACCAGTTCGGCCATGCGGGCATGGATGGATTTAGCGGCGGCGGCTATTCTTCGGGCTTTGGCGGAATGAATATGGATGACCTGGGAGACATCTTCTCTGACTTCTTCGGAGGAATGGGAGGATTCTCCGGGTTCAATTTCGGCGGTTCAGCTTCCTCCAGAAGGAACGGTCCAATGAAGGGCGAAAACCGCTATATGTCGATGGAGATCGATTTTCTCGATGCAGTCCATGGCGTAGACAAGATGGTCAGCCTCACTGTTGACAAGGTCTGTACACACTGTGACGGCAGCGGTGCCGCCAGCAGATCGGATATCGAAACGTGTCCAACCTGCCGAGGCAGCGGCCGTGTCGTAAGACAATCCCGTACGCCGTTTGGTGTCGTTCAGCAGCAGGGCGTATGTCCGGACTGTAAGGGCAGCGGCAAACGCATCAAGAAGATCTGTCCGCACTGCGGCGGTAAAGGCTACAATACCGTCAAGGAACAGGTGGAAGTCACGATCCCGGCCGGTATCAATTCCGGTCAGCAGGTCAGACTTGCCGGCTATGGCGAACGCGGTGAAAACGGCGGTCCCAATGGCGATCTGTACATCGAGATCCGGGTCAGACCGCATAAATACTTCCGCCGTGACGGCAACAACATTCATATCAGTGTTCCGATCTCTTCTGTTGATGCAACTCTGGGAACCGTTGTCGATGTTCCGACCGCCTATGGCGATGTCGAACTGACGAT
>ONXX01000086.1 GCA_900321955.1 uncultured Bacillota bacterium
CGGGCGTCTGGCTCCCGGTTTTGATGAACAGGCAGAATTGTTAAGACAAGAGGGTGTCGTTTTAAAGGACAACGGTCATGTTGACTTGAAGAAATATCAGTGGAAGGAAGGCATATGAAAAAACTGATGTGGACGGCAGGTCTGCTGGATGAAAAGACAAGAGGCAGGATGAAGGATCTGTGTGAGAAACACAATGCAGATCTTTTATTGTCGGACCGCTTTCTGGTTTTCCCGTTGCATGTATCGTTCAAACGAAGTTTCTATACTGATGATTTCACAAAGGTGAAAGATGATCTGAGAGTTCTGTTGCAAAATCAGAAGAGAATTGCTTTGGGAAAGAGTCACCTGGAAAGAGTTTCCGATATGATCTGGCTGTGTTTTGAAGACATCGATGCGATCAAAGCTCTGCATGAAAGGATCGATCGGTTTCTGAAAGAACGGTACGATATTGCGATCGATACCTTTGATCGAAACTATCGTCCCCATGCCAGCATCTTTCGGGATAAGGATGAGAAGAAACTGGATCGGATGTACGAAAGACTGCTGAGAGAATGGAAGGAAGAAGAAACCTTCATCGATGCGTTTTTCATTGGTTCAAAAGTCGACGCCAACGAGTATTTTGTACTGGGTACAGATGATAGAATAGTTGTGTAAACAGGAGGACATCACCATGGATCAAAACTTTCTCTGGGGTTCGGCAACCGCTTCTTATCAGTGTGAGGGAGGCTATCAGGAAGATGATAAGGCTTTGTCCATCTGGGATGTCTATCTTCATGAACGCAATCTGGAAAACGGCGATGTGGCATCCGACCACTATCATAAATATAAGGAAGACATCATACAGTTAGCCAAAGGCGGGCAGAATGCCTATCGTTTTTCTTTGTCCTGGCCGCGTATCATCAAGGACAGAAACGGAACGATCAACGAGAAAGGCATCGCCTTTTACCGCGATCTGATCAAGACCTGTCTGGAAAATCATGTGACGCCTTTTGTGACGATCTACCATTGGGATCTGCCGCAGTACTGGGAAGAAGTCGGCGGCTGGCTGAATGAAGAGACCTGTTACGGTTTTGAACAGTATGCCAAGGTCTGCTATGAGGCCTTCGGCGATCTGGTGAAAGACTGGGTCACGTTCAATGAACCCAAGTATTTTATCGCTTCCGGTTATCTGATCGGCAATTATCCGCCCGGTCATCAGAATGCCCAGGAATTCATCAAGGCAGCCTACCACGTCATGTATGCCTCGGCACTGGGCGTAAGGGCGTTCAGGCAAGGCGGCTATAAGGGACAGATCGGCATCGTTCATTCCTTTGGGCCGGTGAATGGCGTCGATGATTCGTTCCGGACAAAGATCGCCATGCGTTATGCCGATAACTATGCCAACAACTGGATCCTGGATACGGCAGCCAAGGGGGAGATCCCTTTTGATCTGCTTTGCGTTTTGTCCAAGGATTTTGATATTTCTTTTATCAGAGATGAACAGTTAAAAATCATTAAAGAAAATACCGTTGATTTTTTAGGCCTCAATTATTATTCCCACATTCTGGTCAAGCCATATACGGAAGGCGAGACTTCTTTAGTAGTCAACAATTCCGGCAAAGGCGGCAAGAATACCGTAGTCATCAAGGGCTGGTTTGAGCAGATCTTTGACATGCCCGGTGCCGTCTATAACGAGTGGGGCACCCAGATCTATCCCCAGGGTCTGCAGAAGGGTCTGAAGGAAGTCTATGAACGCTATCACTTGCCGATCTACATCACGGAAAACGGCATCGGCGTCAGAGAGGATGTTTCCGTTTCCAGGGTGGAAGATGATTACCGTATCTCTTTCATGAACGATCACATCGCTGCCATGATGAATGCCATGGATGAAGGTGTTGATGTAAGAGGCTATTTTGCCTGGTCGACCTTTGACCTGTATTCCTGGAAAAACGGCATGGCCAAGCGCTATGGCCTGGTGGCAGTCGATGAAGACCTTTCCAGAAAACCGAAGAAGTCGTATGACTGGTATAAGCAGATCATTGAAAGTAACGGCGAAGAGATCATCAGAAAGAAGTGGTAGATGGAGAAGCTGATCGCCTTATTGCAGAATAAACTGGAACCCCTGTGTCAGAAATTGCAGACACAGGTCTTTTTGCGGGCGATCCATGATTCTTTTTTAGGTATGGCACCGATCTCCTTTGTTTCGGCAATTGCTTTGATCATAAAACAATTCGTTGAATTGTTTGGGATTACAAATGAAGCTCTTTCAGATTTATGCGGACTGATCTACCGGCTGGGCTTAGGCGCAGTATCGCTTTATCTGGTTTTATTCATGGCTTATCATCTCTGCCACTACAAGAAAAAGGATCCGCTGATGACCATGGCCTTGTCTGTGCTGGGCTTTGTCTTGGTCTGCATCGTCCCTTATGGCGATCTTCATCTGATCGATGGAAGAGGGATCCTGTGGGCGATCCTCATCCCGATCTTTGTGAGCCGTCTCTATCCTTATTATAATAAGAAGTTTTCCGATCTTTCATTTCTGCCGTTTTTGGCAGAAACTATGATCGTTGTCATTTTCTGTCTTCTCTACCTTCTGATCAAAACGTATGGGACGACACTGGAAGGTTATCTTGCCTATGTAATAAAACCGCTGGATAGTTTTTCCGATTCTTTTGTCTTTGTCTTGTTTATTACGGTATTGCTGCATGTCACCTGGTTTCTGGGCATGCACGACAGTGCCTATGCGGGTATCCTGGCACCGATCAGAGAGGGGCATCTTTCGATCAACGGCACGGCTTTTTTACAGGGGACAGCCCTTCCGTATATTTTTACGACACCCTTCTGGGTCTACTTTGTCATACTGGGCGGCTGCGGCAGTCTGTTTCCCTTGGTGATCCTGTTGAATTTCTCCAGATCGAAGAAACTCAAGGATGCAGGGAAGGTCGGCCTAATCCCTTGTCTGTTCAATATCACCGAACCGCTGATGTTTTCGGTGCCGATCGTCGCCAATATGACGCTGTTTATCCCTTTTGTTCTGGCGTCGGCTTTAAATGCAGGCGTTTCCTATCTGGCAATGGCCACCGGTCTGATCAATAAAGCCTATGCCTTGCCTTCCTGGAACCTGCCTTCCTTTATCGGCGCCTATCTTTCGACCGGTGACCTGAAGGCGGGTCTGCTGGTACTGGGCTTGCTGGTGATGGACGGCATTATCTGGTATCCGTTTTTCAAGATCCATGAAAAAGACATATTAAAAACAGAAAACAATGAAATTGTAAACTGATAGAAGAAAGGAATAAGAGAAAATGAAAAAGATCGAAACCCAGATTCTTTCCAAAAGGGGAACGCAGATTCCCGTTACTATCGTAGAAGCCGATGAGCCGAAGAAACTGCTTCTGCTTGCCCATGGCTTCAAGGCCAATCGTACAGAGGACGGCCGTTTCCTCACTGTCGCGGAAGCATTGGCCAAACACGGTGTTTCTTCCATCATGCCCGGTTTTGCCGGCTGCGATGTTTCAAAGGAAGATTTCATCAATTATTCTTTGAATAGCTGTATCGACGACATCAGCACCTGTTATGCCTATATGATGGAACATTATCCTTTGAATCCGGATTCGATCGGCATGATCGGTTATTCGATGGGCGGCAGACTCACTTCGTTATACATTGCCGATCATCCGGAGATCTCCTGCATCGGTTTATGGGCAGCTGCTTCCTATGACGGCTTTGGCGAGGAAGATGGTTTTTTAGGCGTTTCCAAGGAAGAACTGGAAAAACAGTGCGAGGAGAAAGGCTATGTCGATTTCCACAATGGTTTCGATAATACCGATATCCGTTTAAGCAAGGAACTGATCGACGGCATGAAGAACTGCAAGCCTTCCAAAGGCTTAAGTGAATTTAAAGGTGCAGCTATCATCGTTCATGGCGATGAAGATGTCACGGTCCCTTACAAGACGGCAACAGATACTTACGCCATCTTAAATAAGGCAAAAGAAAGAAAGCTGTGCACGGTCAAAGGTGCAGACCATGGCTTTGGTGCCTGGAATGAACGGCCTGATTTGTCAAAACAGCTGACTGACAATACGATCGCTTTCTTTGAGGAGAACTTCATTTGAAACTGACACCGGAAAAGCGTGATAAAAAAAAAAAAAAGGTCTATGCCGCCTGGTTGGGCAAGGTGATCGGGGTCCGTCTGGGTTCTCCGGTGGAGAACTGGACTTCAGATCAGATCATGGCAAAGTATCCAAAGGAAGAAGGCTATCTTGTCGATTATGACATCTATGCCTCAGACGATGACACCAACGGTCCTTTGTTCTTTGTCAGAGCCTTGCTGGATAACGAGACGATCGATGTCGAAACGATCGGCAATACCTTTTTGAATTACCTGCAGGAATACAAAGGTTTCTTCTGGTGGGGCGGGGTCGGTGTATCCACTGAACACACGGCCTATGAAAATCTTAAGAAGGGGATCAAGGCACCGCTTTCCGGTTCCAGGGAAGTCAATGGTCTGACCATGGCCGAACAGATCGGCGGTCAGATCTTTTCCGACTGCTGGGGCTATGTTGCCGGCTATGATGCCGATCGGGCAAAGAAGCTGGCGGCCATGGCATCCAGTGTGACCCATGATGGAAACGGGATACAGGGCGGTATCTTTGTAGCGGTTGCCATTACTCTGGCAATGCAGAGAAACGATATCCACGAGGTGATCGAAGAGACCCTGACCTATTTAAATAAGGACATGGAATACTATAAAGTCGCCAGGGATATCCTTTCCTTCTATGAAGAAAACAAAGACGATTACCGAAAGTGTCTGAAGTACATACAGACCAATTACATGCGGCCGATCAGGGTCCATGACATCGCGGAGTATGTCAACATCAACCGCGGCTATCTCTATGCGCTCTTCAAGAAGGAGATGAACATGTCCCCGCAGGAGTACCTGACAAACCTCAGGCTGACCCGGGCGGCGGAACAGCTCAACACGACCAACACACCGGTGGAGCAGATCGCCCAGGCAAACGGCTACAACGACCCGGTGGTCTTCTCGAAAGCCTTCAAGAAAATGCACGGCATATCCCCGATCCGCTACCGGCAGGACACGGCAGACAGATCCAGAGATTCCATGAAACTGAAAGAAAGTGGAAAAGACACATTACAATAAGACAAATAAATGTGACATAAATAGCTAACGAATATCCATTCTTTTCGACTAAAATCAGCATAGTTGCACAAAACACGGCGGGGCTGCCGGATGCAGCCCCGCCGAATTTTTTTAAGAATGGGAGGATGCAATGAAAAAAAGACTTATCGCACTCACACTTACAGGACTTATGGCTGTTTCGCTCGCTGCATGCGGCGGCGGATCCGGCTCCAGCACCGCACCGGCAGCGACCGCAGGCGGTTCCGAGTCGACAGCGGGCGGTTCCGCAGCGGCCTCATCTTCCGGCTACACGGTCAGCGAGCTTAAGGTCAACATCTGGGACAACAACCAGAAGGCCGGCCTGCAGCAGATCGCGGACGAGTGGACAGCGGAATCAGGCGTCAAGGTCTCGATCGACGTCGTCGACTGGGACAACTACTGGACGCTCCTCGAGGCAGGCGCTTCCGGCGGCCAGATGCCGGACGTCTTCTGGATGCACTCCAACACGGCTCAGA
>ONXX01000062.1 GCA_900321955.1 uncultured Bacillota bacterium
CGATTCGACCAGTGTGGAACTTGGCAATGTGCAGGTCTTTCTGAATGAAGGTTATGGCGACTTCGTCAAGCTGTCCAAGGGAAGACTCTATGGAGTGATGGCCGCCGGCTTTATCACCGTTGCGACGATCGCTTACGGATTAAAGATCGGCAGGCAGATCCTTGCCCCGATGTGCAAGGGCGATCCATTCAATGTCTCTGTCGCTGAAAAGCTGCGCGTTCTGGCCATCGTGGTCATGGCGTCCGGTGTCATCACATCCTTTGTCCAGGCTTATACCGGTTCGATGTTCGCCGATCCGGCACTTCTGGAGCAGCTTTTTAAGGAAGGCGTCGTCAAAAACATCATGATCCACTACAATTTCTCGCTGACCCCGCTGTTTGTCGGCGGCATCCTCTTTCTTCTGTCGTATGTCTTTGAGTATGGCGAAGAACTGCAGCAGCTCTCCGATGAGACGTTATAATAAAAGAGAAGTATGGGACAGATCATATTGAGACTGGATCGGGTGATGGCCGACCGTAAGATGAGTCTGAAGGAGCTTTCCGAGAAAGTGGGCGTTTCCAATGTCAATCTTTCCAAGATGAAGACCGGCAAGATTTCGGCGATCCGCTTTTCCACTCTGGAGGCCATCTGTGAGGCTCTGGATTGTCAGCCCGGGGATATCCTGGAATACGTAAAGGAAGAACAGTGATGTGGTTTTTCACTCAGAAAAAGAAAGAAAAAAAGAACTATGATCCCGAGCTTAGAACGCCGGCGATCCGTGTAAGCATCTGTACCGGCGAACAGGTGGCGGGCTTTGAAAACAAGGAAAGCGGCCGTTTTGAGGAGATTGCCCTGATCCGCAGCGAAAAAGATCTGAAGGATTTTAAGGAACGCTACGGTATCGAGGGAGAAATCAGAAAGATCTATTGAAAACAGAAAGCGATCAGTATAACACGGATCGCTTTTCTTATGCTTTGAAACAAAAGTAAAATATCATATATTGACATAAATGAATGTTCATTTAATAATAAAACGTGAGAGGTGCATTATGAGGACAAGAGATCTGGATAAGCAGCAAAGGATCAAGAACGCGATGATCGCCCTGATCTTAAAGGAGGGCATCAACGGCGCTTCGGTGGCCAAGATTGCCAAGGTGGCAGGCGTATCGCCGGCGACCATCTATGTCTACTATGAAAATAAGGAAGAGATGTTGTCGGAGGTCTTCGGGGAATATGTCCGCAAGTCCTATACCTACATCACCGACAATGTGGTCAATCAGATGAGCGGTGAACAGTTCATTGAGACTCTCATCCGCAGGACCTATGCCTTTGCCTTGGAGAATCAGGAGATTTTTTCCTTTGTGGAACAGTGTTCTGCCTGTCCGACTCTGCAGGAGAGTGTCAGCCACGACGATTGTTGCAAGGGCGTCTTCTCTCTCATCCACGACTATCAAAACAGGGGCGTGATCAAGAAGTATTCGGATCCCAACCTGGCTGCTGTACTGTTTGCGCCGGTCAAGTTTATGGCAAGGAACCGGTCGTCTCATTTAGATGCGGAGGCACAGCTCAATGAGCTGATTGCCATGATGCAGGATCTGCTGCTGTATTAGGAGGTGCGTATATGATCGTGATCTACACATCAGAAGGATGTTCGTCCTGTCGCAAGGCAAAACAGTACATGAAAGACAATCATCTGAAGTTTATTGAAAAGAACATCAATAAGGAGACTTTAAAGGAAGATGAGGTCCGCTACCTTTTAAAACGAACCGAAAACGGCACCCAGGATCTGATCTCTTCCCGTTCCCGGATCATCAAGGAAAGCGAGGTCGACATCGAAGACATGTCCACATCCGATCTGGTCCGTTTCATCGCCGATCATCCGACGATCTTAAAGCGTCCGATCATCGTCGATGGCTATGATATGCAGACGGGCTACGACGAGGAACAGATCTCCATCTTTAAGAAAAATGATTTAAGAAAGGTTTCTTTAGCTATATAAGGAGAAGAAATGTTAGTAATACCTGTATATAATATGCTGCTGCTGCCGGAAGCGAATCTGTATTTTCAATTGGATCAGCTTCGCAAGATCTCCGGAAGCAGAAGCATTACCCTCAACGAAAAGACCATCGTCATTCTGGCGAAAGAGAAGTTTGATCTTTCCCAGATCGACGAAGACAGTTTCTATCCGATCGGCGTGGTCGGCTATGTCTCGGCCTTAAGGGAAGGCTTTGTGACCATCACCTTACAATACCGCGTCAATCTGGAAAACATCTTTATCAACCCGGACCGTACGATCAAGCTCGGCATCTCCAGACGAAATGAGATACAGGATCTTGATGAGGACGAGGCAAGGGAAAAACTGAAAGATCTTTTAATCGAGATGAAGAAGTATGCTGCCGGCTTTGAATGGGCCAAGGCGGCCGATGTCTACATCGACCAGGTCGAATCCTTGAATATGGCGATCTCGATGATGTCGCCATGGCTCAAGCTGAACAACGAAGAACGCTATGCGCTCTTAGAAGAAGATTCCAACGCCAAGCGGGCACAGATGATCGAAAAGATCATGTATGAATTCCTGGAAGTCGGACGCATCACCAACGAGGCAACCACTTCCCAGCAGAAGGAATACCAGCAGATGTATCGCGAACAGGCGATCAAGCGTCAGATGGAGCATTTGCAGAAGGAACTGGATGACATGCATCCGGAGAACGTCAGCGATGTGCAGAAATTTGAAAAGAAGATTGCCGAGTCGGGCATGAACGAGACCGCCCGCAAGGAAGCGATGAAGGTCCTCAACCGTTTAAGACAGGAAGGACAGCAGTCGGTGGAATCGGGCATCCTCTACGATTACCTGGATTTCATCACTTCTCTTTCCTGGAAGAAGGAAGAAGTACACAATATCGATCTGGATAAGGCCAAGGCCATTCTGGATGAAGACCATTATGGTTTGGATAAGGTCAAGGAAAGAGTCATCCAGCAGATTGCGGTCATGAATCTGAAGAAGCAGCAGTCCGGTTCGATCCTCTTGTTTGTCGGTGCCCCAGGTACCGGCAAGACCTCCATCGGCAAGAGTATTGCCAGAGCTCTGGGCAGAGAATACGTCAGAGTTTCACTGGGTGGCGTACACGACGAGTCGGATATCCGCGGCCACCGCAGGACCTATATCGGTGCCATGCCGGGACGCATCATGGACGGCATCGAAAAAAGCGGCGTCTCCAATCCGGTCATGGTGCTGGATGAAGTGGATAAGCTTTCCGCTTCCTACAATGGTTCCCCGGCTTCCGCTTTACTGGAAGTGCTGGATCCGGAACAGAACAACACCTTTACCGATCACTATATGAATGTGCCGTATGATTTATCCGATGTCCTATTCATCTGTACGGCCAATTCGACTGACACGATTCCGGAACCTCTGCTGAATCGTATGGAAGTCATTCAGTTCAACGGCTATACGCCGATTGAAAAGAAATACATCGCCTTGCGCCATCTGGTGCCAAAATCACTGGAAGCGATGGGCATCAATAAGGATCAGCTCACTTTCACTAGTGAGGCGATTGAAACACTGATCAGCGAATACACGGCAGAAGCCGGAGTGCGAGGCTTGCGCAAACAGATCGATACCTTATGCCGCATGCTGGCAGTGAAAGTATCGGCAAACCCGGAGGAAAAGATCACCGTCACTGAAAACGAAGTACGGGAAATGATGAGCGGCCATCCGGTCTCTCATTCCAAGATCTTACAAGAAGTCAAACCGGGTGTGGTAACCGGACTTGCCTGGACACCGGTCGGCGGCGAGATCTTATATATTGAGACCCTGCTGACAAAAGGAAAGGGCGAACTGATCATCACCGGTCAACTGGGTGATGTCATGAAGGAATCTGCGATGATCGCCTTGTCTTTGGTCAAGGAACACTTCCCGAAGGAATGCGAGGTTCTGCAGGATCATGATTTGCACATCCATGTGCCTTCCGGTGCAGTGCCAAAAGACGGACCTTCCGCCGGTGTGACACTGACGACCGCTTTGGCATCGTTGGTGACCGGCAAGAGCGTCGATCCGCATATTGCGATGACCGGTGAAGTGGCTCTTCGCGGCAGTGTCGATCCGATCGGCGGTTTGAATGAAAAACTGATGGCTGCCCAAAGAGCGGGCGTCACCAAGGTCTTCATTCCGAAAGAAAACCTCATCGATCTCAAGGAAGTATCGGATGAGGTCAAGGATAAGATCGAGATCGTTCCAGTCAACAAGATCGAAGAGATCTTGAAAGCGACAGGCATTCTCTAATCACAAACAGCTGAGTTTCATCCTCGGCTGTTTTTCTTTTTGGGCGAAGCCTTCTAAAACTGGTAGAATATACAAGTAGGAAAGAAGTCATGAAAACGCATGAAACAGTCGTTTTCGTGAAATAATATAAGAAAATACAGCAGGAGGATGCAATGAGTTTATTTCAATATGAATGGCTGCTCAGATTGGTGTGTTCGGTCACGGTCGGAACGCTGCAGATTGGTGTGTTCGGTCACGGTCGGAACGCTGATCGGTTATGAGCGCCATGTACGTTCCAAGGATGCGGGAATCCGCACGCATGCCATCGTGGCACTGGCCTCCTGTCTGATGATGCTGATATCGCAATACGCCTTTCCCGATGCGGGAAAGTTCGACGCTTCCAGAGTGGCTGCCGGCGTCGTCAGCGGCATCGGTTTCCTGGGTGCCGGCCTGATCTTTGCCCACGATGGTTCGATCTACGGTCTGACGACAGCAGCCGGTGTCTGGGCGACTTCCGGTATCGGCATGGCCTTCGGCGCCGGGATGTATGCCCTTGGCACGGTCTGCGGCTTGCTGATGTACATCGTGGAAAATGTCTACCAGAAGATCTTCAGCTTCAATCCGCCGTATTCACTGATCAATGTCGCCTTCAAGATGGATCACGAAGGAACGATATCCGATATCAATGAGGTTTTGCTGAAGCTTGGCTATAACCATTCGGAAAACAAGATCACTTCCAAGGAAAATTACTGGCAGGTGGATACGATGATCCGTACGCGTAAAAATGTATCGCCGAAGCAGCTGAAAGATGAGCTGTCAGAGATACCGCATCTGATCGAAATCTGCATTATTTAGAAAAAGGGGACGAAACTATGGAGAAACCGCTTTTCAGAGAAAAAAATATCAATCAGATCACTTCACCCGATGAGCTGAACGACTATCTCAAGGTCACCAACACTTCCGTCTGGACGATCTTGGTTGCCGTCATCCTGCTGTTGTCGGGACTTTTGGTGTGGGCGTCGATCGGTCATCTGGATACCTATGCTGAGGCAAATGTCATTGCCAAAGACAAGCAGTTACAGATCATCGTTGCCGATCAAAGGGCCAAGATGGTCAAGGACGGCATGACACTGAATATCGAAGGCGAAGAAGTCGTCATCGAAAATGTAAAGCTCGATGAGTACGGCCGTGCTTTGGCAACGGGCGAACTGGATATCAAAGACGGTGAGTATACAGGCAAGGTGGTCGTGGAAAGCATCCATCCGATCAGCTTTCTGCTGAAATAAATTTATGAAGAAAAAAGTCAAAGAACCGGTAAAAAAGGGAGGAATTGCCAAGGTACCTGTCATCATTCAGATGGAAGCACTGGAATGTGGTGCGACCTCTTTGGCAATGATCCTGGCCTATTATGACAAATGGGTACCGCCGGAGCAGGTCCGTGTCGACTGCGGCGTTTCGCGTGACGGTTCCAATGCCAAGAACGTCCTTTTAGCTGCCCGCAATTACGGCCTGGATGCCAAGGGCTACCGTTTTGAACCGGAAAGCTTAAAGGAAGAAGGCATTTTCCCTTGTATCATTCACTGGAATTTCAATCACTTCGTCGTCTGCGACGGTTTTAAAGGAAATAAAGCTTACCTCAACGACCCGGCCAGAGGTTTTGTCAAGGTGTCCATGGAGGAATTCGACAAGTCCTTCACCGGTATCGCTTTGCTGATGGAACCGACGGAAAATTTTGAACCGGGCGGCAAGCGCAAGAGTGTCCTGGAATTCGCGGCAACCAGGCTGAAGAACTCCAAGAATGCGATCATCTTTGTCGCTTTGACGACAGCGATCTCCTATCTGTTCTCGATCATCAATCCGGTCATGTCCCAGGTCTACCTGGATCGTCTTTTGAGCCGGCAGAATCCGGAATGGATCGTTCCGTTTATCACGTTGATGTCTCTTTTGGCGATCGTTCAGATCATTGTCAGACTCTGCAGTACGGTCTTCTCTTTGAAGATCAACGGCAAGATGTCGATCGTCGGTTCGGCTTCCTACATGTGGAAGGTCATGCGCATGCCGATGGAATTCTTCTCACAGCGCATGATGGGTGACATCATCCGCCGCAAATCCACCAACGAGACGATTGCCCAGACGTTAGTCAACGTTTTTGCGCCACTAGTTCTCAACGGCATCATGCTGATCTTCTACCTGGTGGTCATGATCCGTAAATCATTGGTCTTAACGGCCATCGGTGTGGCAACACTTTTACTGAACCTTCTGGTTTCCCGCTTCATCTCGGAAAAGCGCGTCAATGCGATGCGTATTCAGCTGAGAGATACGGGCAACCTGTCTTCGACCACGATGAATGGTATCTCGATGATCGAGACCATCAAGGCATCCGGTGCTGAAAACGGCTTCTTCCGCAAGTGGGCGGGTTACCAGGCCAGCGTCAATGCCAAGAGCGTGGAATATTCAAGAATGAATGCCTATCTGGGACTCATACCGTCGATCCTGTCGATGCTGGCAGATGATGCGGTATTGTTCTTAGGCGTCTTATATACGATGCGCGGTGAGTTCACCCTCGGCAGCATGATGATGTTCCAGGGCGTGCTTTCTTCCTTCATGTCACCGGCCATGTCTTTGGTCAATGCCGGTCAGACGATACAGGAAATGCGCACCGACATGGAAAGGATCGAGGATGTCATGCAGTATCCGGAAGATCCGTATGTCAAGGAAGAACCGGTCAGGGAAGACGAAAGCTATGCCAAGCTTTCCGGCAATATCGAATTGAAGAATGTGACCTTCGGTTATTCGAGACTGGCCGAACCTCTGATCGAAAACTTCTCCATGTCGATCAAGCCGGGTTCCCGTGTTGCCTTTGTCGGCTCCAGTGGCTGCGGCAAGTCAACACTGGCCAAGCTGATTTCCGGTCTTCATAAACCATGGAGCGGTGAGATCACTTTCGACGGCAAGCACATCGA
The DNA here is from genome assembly GCA_900321955.1 of uncultured Bacillota bacterium. The sequence continues at coordinate 7,203 of ONXX01000062.1, forward strand.
TGAGATCGACCGTTCGGTATTTACCGGATCACTGGCGGTCGTTGATCAGGACATCATCCTGTTTGAAGATACCATCGCTAACAACATCAAGATGTGGGATGACACCATCGAGGATTTTGAAATGATCATGGCGGCATCCGATGCACAGATCCACGAAGACATCATGCTCAGAGAAAACGGTTACCAGTACAAGCTTACCGAAGGCGGCAAGGACTTTTCCGGCGGCCAGAGACAGCGTCTGGAAATCGCCAGAGCCTTATGTCAGGATCCGACCATCATCATCATGGATGAAGCGACCTCGGCTTTGGATGCCAAGGTGGAATATGAAGTGGTCAAGAAGATCAAGGACCGCGGCATCACCTGCATCGTCATCGCCCACAGACTTTCAACGATCCGCGACTGCGATGAGATCGTTGTCCTGGATCATGGTAAAGTCGTCGAACGCGGTACGCACGATGAACTGTATAAGAAGGGCGGCTATTATGCCGAACTTATTGCGAGTGAGTAGAAAGGAGCTTTCATGGGCTGGTTTGATGAGCAAATAAAAACGCGAAAACTATCGGATCAGGAAGTCGTTGAAGACTCCTTTATGAAACTGGCTTCCTCTGTCCTCGGCCACAAGGCGGGCATCAGGATCCAGTCGCAGCGCTACCTTTCCAAGGCGGCGATTGACGATATTTTAAAGTATTATCACAAAAAACCGATCGAGGTTACCGATGACATCACCGATTTCACCGATCGTCTCGAACATGCCTTGCGGCCGTATGGCATCATGTATCGTGTCATCCATCTGGAAAAGGGCTGGTACAGAGATTCCTTCGGTCCGATCCTGGCCTTCGACAAGGAAGATGGCCAGGCGATCACCCTGCTGCCGGACGTTTTGAGCGGCTATCGCTTCAACGACCTCAAGAGCGGCAAGAGCGAGAAGATCTCGGCGGCCAACGAAGGAAGATTCAAGGAAGAGGCCTTCTGCTTCTATCAGCCTCTGCCGTTAAAGAAGCTAAAGATCATTGACCTTCTCTTATATATGAAGGACTGCATCAAACCATCCGATGTGGTGATGATGTTTGTGATCTCTTTAGTGATGACGAGTATCGGTGTGCTGATGACCAGGATCACCAAGACCTTGACCGGTGCTGTTTTGCAAAGCGGCCAGATCAATGCCTTGCATGCGATCATGATCTTCATGATCTTTGCCAGCGTCTCCCAGAAACTGATGGGCATTGTCAATGCGCAGGTCAATTCCCGCATTACCATCAAGACTTCCCTGTCGGTTCAGGCAGCGGTCATGATGCGTGTGCTGACCTTGCCGGTATCCTTCTTCAGAAAGTATTCGTCCGGTGAACTGGCAAGCCGTTCGTCCAGTGTATCTTCTCTGTGTGATATGCTGCTGACGGGAATTTTCTCCGGCGGTTTAAGTTCGTTGACGTCTCTCTTATATATCGGACAGATCTTCAACTTTGCACCAAACCTGGTCATTCCGTCATTGCTGATCATCTTAATCACGGTGGCATCCAGCGTGGTGATCAGCTTGATCCAGGTCTCCTTATCCAAGAAGAGGATGGAACTGACGGCAAAGGAATCCGGTTTAAGCTATGCGCTCTTATCGGGCATCCAGAAGATCCGTGTGTCGGGCGGCGAAAAGAGAGCTTTTGCCAAGTGGGCAGATGTCTTTGCTCAGGAAGCGGCTTACGCCTATGATCCGCCGGCTCTGGTCAAGTATTCCAGCGTCATTACGATGGCCATCTCTTTGATCGGTACGATCCGTCTCTATGCCCTGGCTTTTGAAGCGGGACTTGATCAGTCAACGTACTTCGCCTTCAATGCTGCTTATGGCATGGTCATGGGCGCCTTCTCCACGATGGCTGGTCTGGGACTCAATGTTGCTCAGATGAAGCCGATCCTGGATATGGCAGAACCGATCCTCAATGAGGTACCGGAAGCCGCTGAAGACAAGGAAGTGCTGTCCCGCATTTCCGGCAACATCGAAATGAGCCATGTGTCTTTCCGTTACGAAGACAACATGCCGTATGTCATCGATGACCTGTCTCTCAGCATCAAGGCGGGTGACTATGTCGCCATCGTCGGCAAGACGGGCTGCGGAAAGTCCACTCTGATCCGTCTGCTGCTCGGATTTGAGAATCCGGAAAAGGGCGCCATCTACTACGACAAGAAGGATCTGCGCAAGATCGATCTGGTCTCCTTGCGTAAGAAGATCGGTACCGTCACCCAAAACGGTGACCTGTTTACCGGTGACATCTATTCCAACATTTCCATCTGTGCGCCGGGCCTTTCCATGGAAGATGCCTGGAAGGCAGCCGAGATTGCCGGCATGGCGGAAGATATCAAGGCGATGCCGATGGGCATGTATACGATGATCACGGAAGGTGCCAGAGACATTTCCGGCGGTCAGAAGCAGCGTCTGATGATTGCCAGGGCGATTGCACCAAAACCGAGAGTCCTCATCTTTGATGAAGCGACTTCCGCTTTGGACAACAAGACCCAGAAACAAGTCTCGGAAGCTCTGGATAAGCTCAACTGTACGAGAATCGTCATTGCCCACCGTCTTTCAACGATCCGCCACTGTAATAGGATCCTGATCCTGGATAAAGGCAAGATCGTGGAAGAGGGCACTTACGACGAACTCATCGCCAAGAACGGCTTCTTCGCCGAACTGGTAGACAGACAGCGACTGGACAAACCGGAAGAATTAAACGAAGAAAAGACAGAAAAAGAATAAACACAAGGGAGGCGAAAAGCCTCCTTTTGTATCAATAAGCGGAACTATGAGGCAGATAACTGCCTTTTTATAATGGGGAAGAAGAAAGATACAAATCATTCATCAAAAGGAGGTACTTGTCTTTCATGGACCCCAAAGAAAAAGAACAGCTGTTTCAAAAACTGGATGCACTGATTTTAGATCTGGCATACGAACACCAAAGCATCTACTATGTCCTGGCAAAAGAAGACGAGGGGATCTGTTACAGAGAAAACCCTCTGATCCCCAATGGTGTTAAAACAGGAGAAGTCTTTCCCTTTCAGGAGACAGCCTTCGCCTATGGAAACACCTTTGTCGAAACAAAGGACAAAGAACGTTTCCTTCAATTCGTAAGATTCGGGAATATAACGAAGAAGCTGGAAAACAGCGTCGTGATTTCCTGTGCCTATCAGGTTGTCTACAACAATCAAACGGCATCCCACACGATGCGCATCATGCGCACCATTGTCGACAAAAAAGAAGCGTTTCTGGTCTGCATTGCCAACGACGAAAAGACGGCAAACGATCTCTTACAGGAAGCGAAAGACAAGGACAGGAAAAGAAACGAAGGCCTGCGCCGTATTATGCACGAGATCCGTGCCCCCTTAGATGCCATCATCGGATTAAACGCGATGGCCTTAAAAGAAAAGGGCCTTTCAGCAAAGATACGAAACTATCTCAACAGGATCAAAAAAGCAGCCTCCTACATCCTGAGCATCATCAACGATGCCCTGGATATCGAGAAGATCGAAGAGGGGAAAAGCGGGATCAAAGAGGAACCGTTTTGTCTGAGCGGGATGGTCGGGGAAGTGACGTCACTGCTTGAGACGAAGGTTCAGCAGAAAGACATCCGTTTGGAAATAAAGATCGATCCAACCCTTGAAGCGTATTACCTGGGCGATGTGACCAAGATAAAGGAAGTATTGATCAACATCTTAAGCAACGCCATACATCACAGCAAAGAAGGAAAAAGAGTCAGTCTGGTCATTACGAAAAAGAAGGAAGGACTCTGTTTTTGTATCCGGGATGAAGGGGAAGGCATAAAGACAGAAAAGCTCGAGAAGATCTTTGAACCCTTCTGGCAGGAGAAAGAAGAAAAGGGCAGCAGCGGTTTAGGCCTGTATTTGAGCAAGCAATTGGTTAACGCGATGAAGGGTGCGTTGTATGCAGAAAGTAAGCCTGACAAAGGTACGACCTTTACGATCCTCTTGCCATTAAAGATAGCCAAGGAAATAAAAAAGGAAAAGAAAAGGAGTATTGATCTCAAGGGGCTCAGGATTCTGGCAGCCGAGGACATCGATATCAATCGGGAGATTCTGTCCTTTCAGTTAAGGGAAAAAGGAGTTCTCTGTGATCTTGTGTCAAACGGCAAAGAAGCGCTGGAACGTTTTAAGAAAAGCAAGGAGAACGAATACGATCTGATCCTGATGGATGTCCACATGCCGATCATGGATGGCATAAGTGCAGCGAAGCAGATTCGTAAATTAGAAAGAAAAGATAACGATATTCCGATCGTTGCGATCAGCGCCGATGGTTTTGAAGAAGATGAAGAAAAGAGCCGGAAAGCCGGTATGAACGTCCACTTGCGAAAGCCCGTCG
>ONXX01000061.1 GCA_900321955.1 uncultured Bacillota bacterium
ACTGTTTCATGAAAAATCTCCTTACACCTGTATTCTATCACAGGTCTTTGAATGAGCACCTGAGGGAAAAAACAAGATGGGTGTTTTGGAAGGAAGAATCTATTTTATAATAGGGTTGATGTTTGATATTACTATAATTGGAGCAGGTATAACCGGTTCACTCATCGCTCATAAACTGAGCAAATTTGATCTGAAGGTTTTGGTTCTAGAAAAGGAGAATGATGTAGCTGAAGGTGCTACCGGGGCCAATTCGGCCATGGTGCACTCTGGTCATGATCCGAAACCGGGTACTTTAAAATGCAGATACAATCTTTTAGGAAACAGGATGTATCCCGATCTGTGCAAGGAACTGCAGGTGTCCTATGTGCCGATCGGTGCTTTTGTGGCGGCCGGAGGCGAAGAGGAAGAAGAAAGACTCGATGTCCTGATCCGCCAGTGTGAAGAAAGAAAGGTTCCTTATGAAGTCTTGAGCAGAGAAGAGGCTCTAAAGGAAGAACCTCATCTGGCGGACCGCATCACCAAGGTCTTGTCTTTGCCGACGACCGGCATCATCACCCCTTGGGAAGTGACGATTGCCGCGATGGAAGAGGCAATGCTGAACGGTGTTGAACTGGAGCTGAATCATCCGGTCAGAAAGATCGAAAAGGCCGGCGATCATTTTGTGATCGACGATTCGATCGAAAGCAAGCTCATCATCAACTGTGCCGGTGCACATTGTGATGAAATTACAGAGCTGCTTCGGCCTTCGCCATACAAGGTAGAGGCGAGAAAGGGCGAGTACTTCGTTCTGGACCATCTGAACGGTTCTTTTGTAAAACATGTCATCTATCCGGTCCCTGGTCCCAAAGGCAAGGGCGTTTTGGCCGTACCGACGGTCCATGGCAATGTTCTGTTAGGGCCAAACTCCGATGATATTGAAGATAAAGAGGACGATTCCACCGGATCGGGCCTCGACTATATCCGCAGTCAGATTACTTCGACGGTGAAGGATATCCCGTACAACAAGATGATCCACACCTTTGCCGGTCTTCGTCCGCATATCGATCTCAAGGATTTCTATATTCAGGAAGATGATGAGATCGAAGGCTTCATTCACGTTGCCGGCATCGAATCGCCGGGTTTCATCTGCCGCTGCGAGAAGGTCTCGGAAGGACAGATCAAGGATGTGATTCTAAGGAAGTGCGGTGCCCGCACGATCAAGGGCGTCAAGATGCGCATCCGTCCGGGCATGGGAAGATGCCAGGGCGGCTTCTGTGAGCCGGAAGTCTTAAAGATCCTGGCAAGAGAGCTGAAGATGGATGTGACGGATGTCCTTTTAGACAGGGAAGGCTCCCGGGTCCTTCTGGAAAAGGCAAAGGAGGAACTGTAATGGAAAGACATCAGTTAGTCATTATCGGTGCCGGTTCCGCCGGTATTGCCGCTGCCTTGGGGGCATATGAAAACGGTCTGAAAGATATCCTGCTGGTGGAAAGAGAAGGCGAGTACGGCGGCATCCTGCAGCAGTGCATCCACAATGGTTTCGGTTTACATACCTTTAATGAAGAATTATCCGGTCCGGCATATGCCGAGAAATATTTCGATCTGATCAAGGACAACGAATGCATCAAAGTCATCTATGATGCAACGGTCATTCAGATCAAAGACAAGACTCTGAAAGTACAGACACCAAAAGGCCTGAAGCTGATTGAGACCGAAGCGATCGTCATCTCGACAGGCTGCAGGGAAAGGCCGGCCGGGGCGATCGGCTTAAAGGGCAACCGCTGCGAGGGCGTCTATACTGCCGGTACTGCCCAGAAATACCTCAACAAGGAAGGCTATCTGGTCGGCAAGAAGGTCTTCATTCTGGGATCGGGCGATATCGGCCTGATCATGGCCAGAAGAATGACGCTGGAAGGAGCGAAGGTCATCGGCGTTGCCGAACTGCAGCCGTATTCCAACGGTCTGGCCAGAAATATCAAACAGTGTCTGGAAGACTTCGATATCCCGCTTTATCTGTCGCACACTGTTGAGTCCGTCCATGGCGAAAGCCGTCTTACTTCGATCACCCTGATTGAAGTCGGCAAAGACCTCAAGAAGATCCCGGGTTCTGAACAGGAGATCGAATGTGATTGCCTGCTGCTTTCCGTGGGTCTCATCCCGGAAAACACCCTGATCGAGGAACTGGGCGTGAAACTGGATCCGCGCACCAAGGGTGCCGTGGTCGATGACACCTATATGACATCGATCGAGGGCATCTTCGCCTGCGGCAATGCCTTGCATGTCCACGATCTGGTTGACTATGTTTCACAGGAAGGCAAAAAGGCCGGACATGCTGCCGCCGATTATGTGCTGCAAAAAGGCATAGAAGCGGAAAGGGTTGTGAACGTGACCGGGGATGGGGTATCCTACATGGTGCCGCAGTCTTTCCACAAGAGGAAAGACCTTGAATTCATGTTCCGGGTCAACAGAGTATTCAAAGAGTCGTACATCCATGTCTATGGAAACGGCATCGATAAAAAGATAAAGAAGCTCGGCATCGTGCCAAGCGAGATGCAGAAGGTCTTCTTGAGAAAAGAAGAGACTAAGGACCTTGACGGTCAGCTGCATTGGGAGGTCATCGAATGAAACTGATCTGTATCAACTGCCCGCGGGGCTGCCATCTGGAAGTCACTCAGGAGGACGGCGAGATTAAAGTCAGCGGAAATGCCTGCCCGAGGGGTTATACTTATGCCTATAATGAACTGACGGCGCCGATGCGGACATTGACTTCGACGGTTCCGATCGATTCGTGTCAGGCAAGACGTCTGCCGATCATTTCTTCTGCCACGCTTCCGAAAGACCGGATCATGGACGCAATGGCTGCCTTGAAGACAGTCAACGTCAAAGCGCCGGTCCATATGGGCGATGTGGTCGTGAAGAATATCCTGGATCTGGGAGTCGATATCATCGCTTCCAAAACAATTGAAAAATGAGAAAACTGCTTTCTGTACTGCTGATGATGCTGCTGCTTGGCGGCTGTATGAATGAAAGAGAAGATTATTACATCTTCTCTTTTGGTGACTACACGCTCACGCCGGGCTACGACAACGTGGAATACGCCCGTTTGATCTTCGATCTGCAGCTGCCGGAGACCATCGGCGCAAACAGCCGTATAGAAAAAAACGAAGTTTATTTCTGGGATCACTATCTGTGCGACCTTGATCTGATCAACGAGTCCAAAAAGGAGATCCCGATCGATGAAGCGATCATCAGTTCTGCCGATTTCTATCTGAGCAATTATCCTTTGGATTCCTACAAGATCTCGGATATCGAACTCAGCGACAGTGTGAAAGAAAACTGTGAGAAGTTTAGCGGCAAATACGTCGATCGAAACGGCTACGCCTGCATCTTCGGCAAGCAGGTCGGCAAGAAGGACAATATTGTCATACTTTACGGTGACATCTTTGCGATCGATCAGGATAAGCTGTATCGGATCAAGATCTATGTAGAATAATCGCCGATTTTAGAGGGTCTTCTTTAAGAAGGCCTTTTATATGGGCAAAACGAAGGGTTTGAGAGAATATCTGATATGATAGTTTTGAAATAAAGGAAGGATAAAAAGATGAGCGATCTGATCCGGGTAACCGGTTATCTGATGAAGCGTTCCGAACTGGAGAAACTGAAAAAGGGCGAAGTGGTCGCCAACGATTCCGTCGCTCTGGTGGTCGATAAGACACCGCAGCGGCATATGAATGAAAAGAAGGCCAGGAGTTTTAATGAATAAAGCGCCGGTCAACAAGATCATTGCCTCCAGCGTGGTCGACGGTCCGGGTGGTCGGCAAGATCTTAAGACCCTATCTCAAAAAGAAGGATATCCGCTACAAGCTGATCAAATACCGTCACTTCGGTGTCCGTGAGGAATACAGAAACTTCAAGGAACCGGATGAGGCGTACATGGAAGAATTAAGAAAGACAGCCGAAGAAGAAGGCTTTAAAAATATCGTCATCATTTAGGGAGGGAAATATGGCAGAATTCAAATATGAAATCAATGACGCAGTCGCGACGCTTTCACAAAGCGGTGATTACACCTGCGAGGTGAATGTCATCACCTACGGTACCGGCAGACCGAAACTGGACATCCGCAAATGGAACCGGGCAGAAGACAAGATGCAGAAGGGCATCACCCTGGACAAGGAAGAAGCTTTAGCCCTGTTTGAGGCGTTGCAGGATTTCGATTTCGAAAAACTCGGTTAATCATCAGTTTCATAGAAGACAGGCGGCAGGAATGCCGTTTTTCTTTTGGTTTGACAATGATTAATACAGATAATACAATTAATACAGTTAATACAGATTGGAGGTGGCTGATGTTTTTAATTAACCTGCAGGGGAAAGAATCGATCTATGAACAGATCCGTTCGCAGATCGAGAAATTCATCAATGCCGGTATCCTGAAACCCGATGACAAGCTTCCTTCGGTCAGAAGCCTGGCGCTGGAACTGGGCATCAATCCCAATACGGTGATGAAGGCCTATCAGGAACTGGAGAAAAACGGCTACATCTATACTCTCAACAAGAAGGGTGTCTTTGTGGCCGGCAAGCACGATCTGGCAGAAGAAAAGAAGAAGGCGGATGCCTTGGCGATCCTGAATACCCTCAAACAGGAGGGTTTTGCAAAGGATGAGGTGATTGCTTTACTGGAAGAACTGTATAAGGAGGAAACATGCTGAAGATAGAGGGTCTGTATAAGGCTTTTAAAGATAAAAAAGTATTGGAGGGATTGGATCTTGTCTTAAACGAGGGTTCGATCTTCGGTCTGGTCGGTGTCAACGGCGCAGGCAAGTCGACTCTTTTAAGGTGCATTGCCGGCATCTATGAGGCCGATCATGGATCGGTCCTGTTCAACGGGGAAGATACCTTTAAAACTCCTGCGGTCCGAAAGGACATCTTCTTTGTCAGCGACGAGCCGTATTATCCGATCGCCGCCAATATCAGGACAATGAAGGAGTTTTATTCTTCTTTCTATGATGTCGATATGAAGACATATAACGAGGTGCTGAACTTGTTTCATCTCGATGATACCAAGCCGATCTCTTCCTTTTCCAAGGGAATGAAGCGGCAGGCTTCGCTTTTATTCGCTTTGTCGATCGCCCCGAAGCTCTTATTGCTGGATGAGGCGTTTGACGGACTCGATCCGATCGTGCGTCATGATCTCAAAAGGATGCTGTATGAGCTGATCGAAGAACAGAAAGCGACCATCATCATCTCTTCCCACAACCTGAAGGAACTTGAGGATATCTGCGATTCCTATGGCATTCTGGAAAACGGCAGGATCGCTTCCTATGGCGATCTTCTGGAATCCAAGGCCAATCTCAATAAATACCAGCTGGCCTTTGCTTCGCCAATCGATGAATCGGTATTTGACGCATTCGACATCCTTTATTCACGGAAAGAAGGCTCTGTCTATTCCTTTGTCATACGCGGCGACAGACAGCAGGTCGAAGAAAAACTGCAAAAACTTGATCCGCTCATTCTTGATACTCTGCCGGTCAATTTTGAAGAGCTCTTTATTTATGAACATGAAGGAGGAAGCAAATGATGTTTTCCAAGGAATACTTTAAATATCTGCTCACTTCCAACCGCTATCTGCTGATTCTGGTCTTTTTCTTGTTTGCCTTCAATGCGATCGGCAACACGATCAAAGGCCTGGATCTGCTCCTGCAGGGCTTTCTTGCAGTACTGTTTTCCTTTATCTTGCCGATCATCGTCTTCTACCACGTCCATGACAAGAGGGCGGTCGATTCTTATTTTGCCCTGCCGGTCGACAGAAAGAGGATCCTGGCTACTTCCATTCTCTTCTGTTTCCTGATCGTCTATGCGGGCATTGCCATAGGGATCCTGGCCTTTGCGTACCGTTCAGACGGACCTTTCAACACCGCTTTTGCCCTGTTGATAATGGCTTTGGCCGCGTTAGTGCTGGTGATGTATCATTCTGCTCTGTATCTGATCGGCAATGATATCGTCGACGGCGTCATCATGATGGGTGCGTATACGGTCTTGCCGCTTTCCATCACTTCCGTATTGAGCAGTTTTACCTATTCTTTTGTGGCGGGCAACAGGTATGCGAATCTCACTTTGGTCTCTCTCTTTTCGCCGCTCTACATGGCGGGAGAACTGCTTACGGCAATTGTCGGCAATGAAAAGACTGATTTTATATTTATAGTCGGTCTGATTGGATTTGGATTATTATCTGCCTGGCTTTTACATCGTTCCTATGTGCTTCGCAAAGCGGAAAGAGCCAATCAGTGTTCGAACAGTTTCTTCTCCTATCCGCTGGTGATCAATCTGTATCTGACGGTTTCACTCTTTATGATCGCGACCCTGTTCAACCTGCATTATAAGACACTGGGCAGTTTCTTCAGAAACTACTTTGTGCTGTATCTGCTGCTGTTTGCGGTCTATGTTGCGGCATATTTCGTGTATCGGCGCAAATTTTACTTCAACTACAAGCTACCGGCCTTTTTCCTGGCGATGATGGTCGTCTCCTTACTGTTTGCCTATGGGGCAAGAAATACCCGAGGCTTCGGATTGGGCGATCACTATGTCAAGGCGGGCGGCAAAGATCAGTGTCATTTCGATGTGTGGTATGAAATCCCGGATCCGAAGATCGCCGATCTGCTTGAGGAAGAATGCAAAGAACGCCCGCAATGGCTGAATGTGTCGATCAGCATCAACAATGATGAGATGGTGCCGCGCAAAATAATGTCAGAGACGACAGCGGATATCATTGATGTCTGCCGCAAAAAAGCGATCGATGATTTCTATGAGAACGATTATCACAACAACAAAGGCACCAACCTCGTCATTAATGCCTACGGGGAATACAATCACTATAATTACCAGATGGATGATGCGATCTCATTTGAAGACATGCTGAAACTGGCGCAAGATCCTTGCGTGAACATCGTATTGGCAAGTGAAAAGGGCGAGTATCGTCTGAATGCCGACGGCAAGCTCACCCTGATCAATACATATCAATAATCGGATGTGACCAAAGCTTAAGGAATTCTTAGCAGATATTTAAGAAGATTAGGCGGCGAAATGGCATATAATGAAATAGATTGGACTAAGGAGGTTGGGAGATCATGCCTGACGATAAAAACTTTCTGGATCAGTTTTCCGACAGCGGAAAGCCGGCCAGTTTTAAAGAAGAAGAAAGAGTACCGGTACAAAGGGAAAGAAAACCGATCAATGTCAAAGCACTGCTTATAGCGGCAGCTGTATTATTGGCACTGGCGATCGGTGCTTATTTCCTGTTCTTTGCTCCGAAGATCGAAATGCCTGACTTTGTCGGCAAGACCAGGACGGATGTTGCGGCCTGGGTCAAGCAGCAGGGCATTGAGACCAGCGGTGTCATTTTTGATGATACCTACGATTTCGATTCGACCGAGGGTACAATCTTAAAACAGAGCGTTCCTGCCGGTAGAAAAGTCAAGAACAACGTAAAACTCAACTTCACGCTTTCATTGGGTCCTGATCCGGACGAGTCCATCTCCGTGCCTGATCTGAATTCGATGACCAAGGACGATATTCAGGCCTGGATCACTTCCAACAAACTCCTTAAGACCAAGACTGTCACGGCATACAACGATGAAGTGGCAGAAAATGAAGTCATCGATTATTCCTTCTCGGGCTGTGAAGCAGATACCTTTACCAGAGGCTGCACATTGAAGATCAATGTCTCCAAAGGTCCGGCTCCGGCTGGCAAGGTATCGGTCGAAGACTTTGAAAAGAAACCTTTCGCGACGATCGAAGCCTGGGCAAAACAGAAGAAAGTCAACCTGAACAAGGTCGAACAGTATTCCGATACGATTGAACAGGACTACGTTATTTCTCAATCGATCGCTTCCGGCAAGACGATCAAGGAAGGCGATACGATCACCGTTGTCGTTTCTCTTGGCAAGGCTGTTTTCATGCCGAATATGGTCGGCTGGTCCAAGAAACAGGTCGAAGCCTGGAGCCGCAAGAACCCGACGGTCTATCTGGATATGAGCAAGGAGCTTTATTCCTCTTCGACGAAAGACACCGTACTTAGCCAGTCTTTGGGTGTGGGTGCTTTGATCGATCCGACCAACGTCGTCGAACTGACGATGTCGCTTGGCAATATCGTCGATCTGCCGCAGAGCTTTGTCGGTCAGGAATACCATGCGACCGGCGGCTTGCATGACTGGAAAGACAAACAGAATGATCTGGGTGCCGATATCTCGGTCAACCGGATCAAGGAATTCTCCGACGATGTGCCGGTCAACTGCATCGTCCGTCATGACAACGGCGTCTATGTCGGCGGCACTTTGAATGTCTATATCTCCAGAGGAAGAAACATCCTTCTTGAAGATCCGAAAGATCTGTTCAGAAAAGACGGCATCACGCCGCTTACCTGGTATGATTTTGCGAAC
>ONXX01000226.1 GCA_900321955.1 uncultured Bacillota bacterium
CACAAATACCGATACCAGGATCCGTATCGTTTTCTTTTTCAAAATCATCTGCTTTCAATAAACGATTCAAATTCATTCTGCGGCAATGGACGGGAATAATAATATCCCTGGATGCCATCAATCTCCATTTCTTTCAAAAGTTCCATCTGAACTTGCGTTTCAACACCTTCGGCAATCGTCGTCATACCAAAATCCTTCGCCATGGCAATGAGATCGGAAAGAATGCGTTTGCCTTTTTCGTTTTCGATCTGATCGATCAGGCTCTTGTCAAACTTGATCACGTCGTATGGCACAACACTTAAGTTTTCATAAGAGGCATAGCCGGCACCGAAATCATCGATCTCGACATGAAAACCGGCTTCCTGGAATCCCTTTACAACATCTATTAAGATCTTTTTATCGGTATCCAGACTCTCCGTGACCTCGATATTGACGAGGCCCTGATCCAAACCACTCTCCTTATAGTACGCTGCATATTCTTCCACGATATCTTCTTTCATCAAAGACAAGACAGAAAGATTTACGGCGATCGGAAACAGTTCCTCCCCTTTTTCCATCTGTTTCTTTTGAAAGCCGCAGGCATATAAAAAGACGTTCTTGTCTAGTTCCGTGATCTGCCCGCTCGCCTCAAGTTCCGAAACAAAGACAGAAGGAGAAATGTATTCTTCCTTATCTTTCCACCTTGAAAGAGCTTCACCGGAAACGATTTCATCTGTTTTGGGATCAATGATCGGCTGATACCATACCTGGATGCTGCCGTCTTGTAATGCTTCTTCAAAATGTTCGCTGATATAGGCATCAATGACAATTTCGTTTTCGCTTTCATTTCCATCTACTGGCGCATCCTCTTTTCTTCTTTGCAATAAACAAACGGTTTCCAATAGCAAAAGGATCGTAAGGATCGCGATGATGATCTGATAAGTTCTTTCTTTCCGTTTTATCTGCATATTCACTCTTCCTTATTATCCAACAAAAACAAAATTGATGCATCCTCAGTATCATTTGTTTGTATCCATAAGAGTTCACCAATGAAAATTCGATAACTTAAATCAAGAGGAAATCTCATGAAATGTGAGATTTTTTCTTTTTGGATGGGTCTTCTGTTTTTCTTCCATGACGAAAACAGGAGAAGAGTTCTCCCAAATAAAAGAAAGATGAATTATAATTCAATTAGAAGCGGTACTTTTCACCGTTTCTGACCAGCGCACAGATTATGACTAGTAATTTATGTGCTGCGGCGATATTGGCAGCTTTGGGTTTCAGGGGTGAAACGGCCTGCTGCCTTTTCTTTTGATTGAATTCATATAAGGGATCGCCTTTCTTTAAACGGTAGTTGCAGGTCGCTCCCAGATAGAGAAGACAGCGAAGATGACGGTTTCCCTTTTTGGAGATCTTCAGGTGTATGCCGTCTTTGTCTCCCGATTGTAAGATCTTTGGGTTGAGCCCTGCGTAAGCCGAGATCGCCTTTCTGTTTTTGAATCTTGAAATATCACCTAACTCGGCAATGATCCTGGATGCCAGATTGACCCCGATCCCGATGATCGAAGCGACATTATTGAAGTATTCGATCTCACCGGCTTCCTTTACCAGTTCGCTTAATAATGATTCACATCTTTCCATCTGATCCTGAAGCTCCTCGATCATATCCGGAAGCTTTCTTACTTCGATATCATCAACGTCGCATCCCGAATAACACTTCATAGCACATTCACAGACTTTATGGACGATCTTTGAGATGAATAAGACGTTATGATCCGTTCTTCTTTCTATGGCTTTGGCGATCGTTTCTTCTTTGTGTTTCAGCAGCAGCTTTGGATGCGGATACTTCTTTAAGATCTCCATGATGACAGGATCATATAAGGAAGCTTTTCCATTAAAACACTTGTCTAAACGCGGATAGATGATGTCTAAAGTGCTTCTGAAAGAAACTTTCCGCTTTCTCAAGTGCTGAAGCTCGTCTTCATACATCCTGTTGAGCCTTTGTAAGACGATGAATCGATCTTCCTGCTTTTCAAA
>ONXX01000002.1 GCA_900321955.1 uncultured Bacillota bacterium
CGAAGTATTGTAAAATAGAGACGTAATTGAATAGAAAGAAAGGATCAATATGGTTAATTGGGTCAATCTGGATAAGCTTGAATCATTCAAGGAATTAAAGAACACAAAGAAAGTCGTTTTAAAGGACGTCATGGCCGGCGAAAGCGGCGCAAAGAGAGTCAGAGAATGCAAAGTCGATATGGCAGAAGGCATGATCTACAACTACGCAGCTAAGGCTGTGGATAAGGATGTCCTTACTGTCTTACAGAAAATGGCAGATGAAGCGCAGCTGATTGAAAAATACGAAGAGCTCTACAACGGTGCTGTCATCAACACCGGTGAAAAGAGACTGGTCTTACATCAGCTCTGCCGCGGACAGTTAGGCAAGGATGTCTATGCCGACGGCGTCAATAAGAGAGATTTCTATCTTGAGCAGCAAAGAAAGATCAAAGTCTTTGCCGACAAGGTTCATAACGGTGAGATCGTCAACGAAAAGGGCGAGAAGTTCACCACCGTCGTACAGATCGGTATCGGCGGTTCGGACTTAGGTCCAAGAGCGATGTACATCGCTTTGGAAAACTGGGCAAGAAGGACGAACAATCTTTCGATGGAAGCGAAGTTTGTCTCTAACGTCGATCCGGATGATGCGTCTGCCGTTCTTAACAGCATCGATGCTTCCCGTACCTTATTCGTCCTGGTCTCCAAGTCCGGTACGACTCTGGAAACATTGACCAACGAAACTTTCGTCAAGGAAGCTTTGAAGAAGCAGGGCCTTGATCCGGCGAAACATATGGTGGCTGTCACTTCTGAGACTTCACCATTAGCCAAGAACGAAGGCTACCTTGATGCCTTCTTCATGGATGACTACATCGGTGGCCGTTATTCGTCTTCTTCCGCTGTCGGCGGCTGTGTATTGTCTTTGGCCTTCACGCCGGAAGTCTTTGCCGACTTCCTTAAGGGAGCCCATGAGATGGATGTCCTGGCTTGCGAAAAAGACATCTTCAAGAACTCTTCCATGCTGGATGCCCTGATCGGTGTCTATGAAAGAAATGTTCTGGGTCATGAATCCACTGCAGTTCTTCCTTACTCTCAGGCTCTGAGCCGTTTCCCTGCTCATTTACAGCAGCTTGATATGGAATCTTCCGGCAAGTCCGTCAACCGTTTCGGCGAGCCGATGGATTATGTTACCGGTCCGATCATCTTCGGTGAACCGGGTACCAATGGCCAGCATTCCTTCTACCAGCTGCTGCACCAGGGCAAGACCATTGTTCCGATGCAGTTCGTCGGTTTCAGAAGATCGCAGTTAGGCAACGACCTGGAGATCAAGGGCAGCACGTCTCAGGCAAAACTCAACGCCAACGTTGCGGCACAGATCGTCGGTTATGCCTGCGGCAAGGATGATGAAAATCCGAACAAGGTCTTCGATGGCAACCGTCCGTCTTCCATCATCATCGGTGATGAACTGACGCCAGCTTCCTTGGGTGCTTTACTGGCTCACTTTGAAAACAAGGTCATGTTCCAGGGCTTCTTATGGAACGTCAACAGCTTCGACCAGGAAGGTGTCCAGCTGGGCAAGGTCTTGGCCAACAAGGTTCTGGCACACGAAGTCGATGGTGCCTTAAAGGAATTCTCCGATCTGTTTGGCATCTAAGAAATCTAAAACCCTATAAAAACAGAAAGCCTGTCTCACAATTGAAACAGGCTTTTTTCTTAGGCAAAGATGGGAATGAAGGTCTGTGTCGCCCCATCAACGAGACCCAGGTCGGTCACAATAACACCCGGTATGGCGGTTAAGGACATCAAGGAAACGGATTGCAGGTTGGCATCTTCTCTTACCATTTCATAGTAGGCCTTGCGGTAGGCGATGAGTTCGTCATTGACCTCTTTGGCATCCTTATCGGACATGAGGCCGGCGATCGGGAAGGGAACGATGTTTCTGATCTGTCCTTCACAGACAAGAGCCATGCCGCCGCCGGTCTTTTCCAGTTCCTTCAAAGCGAGGAAGGCATCCTGCGGGTCGGTATAGACGATGATCAGATTGTGGGAGTCGTGGGAGACGGTTGAGGCAACCGCACCTTTCTTCAAGCCGAAGCCTTTCATCAAAGCGATCGTCTTATTGTGTAAGCCATGGCGGTTGATGACACAGACATAGGTCAGGTCTTCTTTTCCTTCAATGGAGACATAAGAATCTTTCACTTCAAATTCCATTTCTTCCACCTTGCGGATGATGTTGCCGGCATCGAGTGGCACCATGACGTTGACTTTGACCTTTCCTTCCTTCTCACTCTTTAACATCAGGTCTTCCTTGGAAGTGATCCAGGAAGTATGCATACTGTTTTCGAAGGAGGCTTCTTTGACATATGGATCACCCAGATACTTTCCGTTTTGAGCTACCAGTTCGCCGTTGATGAAGACCTTGCACGGAAGTTCACCGTCGATCTTCTCGACCAGCTGGAAGTCAGCGTAATAGCCCGGGGCAATGGCACCAACATCGCGCAGGCCTTCTTCTCTGGCACCGTTGATGGTCGCCATGCGTAAGGCATCGATCGGATCGATGCCATACTGGATAGCCTGGCGGACCAGGTTGTTCATATGGCCGACCTGAAGCAAGTCGGCAACGTGGACGTCGTCCGTACAGAAGGAGACGCGGTCGTGG
Organism: uncultured Bacillota bacterium; assembly: GCA_900321955.1. Next base: position 2,636 of record ONXX01000002.1, read on the forward strand.
TATTTTGTTTTATCTAAAGCCTTCAGGAGCGTTGAAAAATTATCGACCAGGGAGGAGGATTTGAGATCGGTATACATGCCCCGACGCAGACGGTCGATGACCTGCTCGGAAGTGGAACATTCGTGGTCACTCTGAATGCCGGAGATCGCATAGGCGTCAAGGCCATTTCCTGCTAATCCTGAGGCATGACCTTGCAAGAAGGCGTGTTTCTGTTCGCCGGCTTCGATGATGTCGTGCATGCGCTTGGATCCGCGGATGACGCCGACGAAGTCCATGATCTCAGCGACAGCCGTGACGTTTTCCAGATCCAGCAGCTCGCTGATCTGTTTGGCATCGAAAGAAGCACCGGCATTTTCCAGACCGACGGCAGCCGGTACACAGGAAGAGGCCATGGCATATTGACGCTGCGGCGTCTTCTTGCCGTTGTCGATCATAAATCTGATGCCGTCAATTCCTAGGACATTGCCGATCTCGTGAGGATCGTGATTGATGCAGGTGGTGCCCCAGGGAATCGAGACGCGGGCAAAGTTTTCCGGTAACAGCATCGTCGATTCGATGTGCATGTGGGTATCGACGTAGCCCGGGATCATATAAAGACCTTCGCCGTCGATGATCTCTTTCGCTTTCTGCAAAGAAGGTTCATTGCCGGTTCTTACCGAAATGACATAGCCCTTGTAGATATCGACTTCTGCCTTCAGGATTTCGCCGGTAAAGACGTTAACGTGTCTGACATTGACGATGGTCTTGTCGCAGGGGATCTCCCCCATGGCGGCTTTGATCAGTTCCAGTTTATCTGCTTTTGTTTTCATGTTGCCTCCTTTTTACGCCACCATTATGCCATAAGAATCGGGAATAAAAAATAATGGTTTCTTCATACTTAGAACGTATAATGATAGTGTAACTGTAAAGGGAGGAAGAAGAACGTGGAAGTCAATCAGACAGTCACTGAAAAAGTCGTTAAAGACAATCAGGAATTCTTGCGTGTCAACATGTCCGGCAAGGACTACTATCTGCCGTTTAAGGTCTTATCCGGCAAGAAGGTCGCTTTCTTAGACATCTCGGGTCAGGTTGCCTTGAATGAGGCGGCAGCTGACGATATCGTTGCCTTACTGGCCGATAAGGGTGTGGAATTTGATACGATCTTAAATCCGGTCGCCAAGTCCAATGCTCTGGCACATGCGATTGCCCTTCGCTGGAACAAGCTGAAAGGCACCAACATTGAAAAGACGGTCGTTGCCAGAAAGAGTGACGGCAACAAGATTCAGGCGGTCTATCGTTCCGTGACCACACCAAAGGATCAGATCATGTCTCTGACCGATGATGACGCGGAGTATCTCAAAGGTAAGAAGATCCTGGTCGTTGACGATGTCTATGGCGGCGGTGGTACGACCAAGGGTCTGATGGAACTGGCCGACAAGGCAGGGGCCATCGTGGCAGCCCATGCGGTCATTGCGGTGGAAGCCGGTGTTGAACTTCCGAAGGGAATCTTCTATCTCTTCACTCTGCCGCTTGGCGAATAAGAAAACGGAGGCTCGAAAGAGCCTTTTTCTTTGGTCTGGATTATAATCAAGTTAGACCCTATGAAAAAACTCATCTTTATCGGACTGTTGTTTCTGCTTATCATCTCACCTCTGTTTTTTAAGATGCTGTTTTATAGAGAAGAGAAAACAGTAAAGCAGGAGACAGTGAGTGAAAGTGTTGTTTCGCAAACAAAGGAAGAAACAGTAGTGGAAGAAAAGAAAGAGGAAGAAAAGACGAAGGAAGCAGAATCGAAAGGGGAAGCCAGGTATCCGGAAGATGTCTATAAGATGCTGGACTTTGATCGAAGATTGATTTTAAGAATCGGTGTTCAGGACGAGAGTCTTTGCAGCATCTTCAATCTGGCCTATGCCAGGGCGATCTTGGACAACGACGAACGGGTCGATCCCTATGATTTCTACGATGGGGAAGGTGCGGTCTGGCGCTGGGCGGATTTTGAAGACATCGCTTTGGATCTGCCTTTGGAAAAAGTGCTGCAGCGAGCTTACGATGAGATCAACGCGGGCAGACCGAGCATCTTCTATGTTCATGATCTCTATGCCTATGCCGCGTCGGAAGAAAAGGGAGAGCGGACTTCTTATGAACACTTTGTCTTGCTGCTGGGCTATCGCATGAATGCCGATTACGATCATCTCAAGCCATCGGATTTCTATGCGGCCGATCCTTCCGCCGGCTATTGCTGCGGCATGAACTACATGCCTTGGGTCACGTTAAGTGATGAAGGACCGTTTCAGGTCAACGGTGAATACGCTTTATATGCGCCAAGCGATAAAGAGAGCCATGTAAAGACCTGTCTGGCCTATACAGACAGCTGCCATTGGGATGCGGAGAGAAGAGAAGTCATCAATCCGAGCTATTATAGTCTTGCACAATGATTTCACAATACGGACTTATAATCAGAATATAGAAAAGAGGTTTACAATTATGAAAAATAAAAACCTGAATGTAGAAGAACTTGAACAGGTCGCCGGCGGCAATCAAAACGAGACCCGTGAACTTGGCCAATACCTTTACAAGAAATTTCCGGAATGCTTCTCTGATCCGGCAGATATAAGAGACATCGAAATCTCCAGATGCCTGAGAGATAAGGTTCCGGAATTCAGAGGCCTCAGCGAGCCGGGCGATGCACGTACCAATACTTATAATTTCAAGGGTATGAGGGAAGGCATTCCGCACAGCGAATTCATGGCGAAGCTTCACAATCTCTTCGGGGAGTAAAGAAAACGAAAAAGACAGAGTGATCTGTCTTTTTGAGTGAAAGAAAGCGGACGCGAGTCCGTTTGTGTTTTTAATGATGGAAAAGTCGAACCTTGGTGAAGGCCATCACCATGTCATACTTATCGCAGGTGGCGATGACGTGATCATCACGGATGGAACCGCCTGGTTCAGCAACATAGGTGACACCGGAACGGTGGGCCCGTTCGATGTTGTCACCGAAGGGGAAGAAAGCATCCGATCCGAGGCTGACGCCTTTGATCGAATTCAGATAGTCTCGTTTTTCTTCTTCCGTAAGAGGATCCGGTTTTTCTGTGAAATAGTTTTGCCAGATGCCTTCCTCACAGACGTCTTCTTCGTTCTTATTGATATAGGCATCGATGACATTGTCGCGGTCTGCCCGGCCCAGTTCCTTTTTGAACGGCAGGTTCAGAACCTTGTCGTGCATGCGCAGAAACCAGGTATCGGCCTTGTTTCCGGCAAGTCTGGTGCAGTGGATCCTGGACTGCTGGCCGGCACCGACGCCGATGGCCTGGCCGTCATAGGCGTAGGCAACGGAATTGGATTGGGTGTATTTGAGGGTGATCAGGGCAACGATGAGGTCACGTTTGGCTTCTGGTGGAAGTTCCTTGTTGGCAGTGACGACATCCTGTAAGAGGCTTTCATCGATCTTTAAATCGTTGTGTCCCTGTTCAAAGCTGATGCCATAGACCATCTTGGTTTCGATCGGTGCACAATGATAGTTCGGGTCGATCTGAATGATATTGTAGGCACCCTGTTTTTTGCCCATGAGAAGTTCCAGAGCTTCCTTGTCGTAGCCCGGGGCAATGACGCCATCGGAGACTTCTCTCTTGATGAGTCTGGCCGTCGTCTTGTCGCAGACATCGGAGAGGGCGATGAAGTCACCGAAGGAAGACATGCGGTCGGTGCCTCTGGCTCTGGCATAGGCGCAGGCCAAAGGCGAATCGTCGAGGTCCTTGATGTCATCGACAAAGCAGGCTTTCTTGAGTTTGTCGTTTAACTTCAAGCCCAATGCAGCTGAGGTCGGCGAGACGTGCTTGAAGGAGGCGGCACAAGTCATGCCGGTAGCTTCCTTTAACTCTTTGACCAGCTGCCAGGCGTTTAAGGCATCCAGGAAATTGATGTAGCCGGGTCTGCCGTTGAGGACGGTAACCGGCAAATCGGAACCGTCTGCCATGTAGATGCGGGATGGTTTCTGGTTGGGATTGCATCCGTACTTTAACTCTATCTCATTCATCTTAGTCACCTTCGTTTTTATTGAATATGTATTCTTTCTGTCCATGACAGACATAAAGGGAGATCTTGTTGTCGTTATTTAAGGAAGCCCACAGCTTTTCGGCGAAATCTTTTGCATCCTCTTCGATCTTCAAACGGATCGGGTTGGAAGAAAAGGAAGGAAGCGGATCGCCATTATGATCGTAGGTCGAGATGAAGTGGGCAATGCCATCCTTGGCGTTGAAGTGATAGTAGATGCGGTGACACTTCTCTTCCTCTCTTTTTAATATGGCGATATCGTATTCATCGTCATCGATGAGGGCTGAGATGCGCGGCGTATAGTTTGGCGCATCCGGTTCGTATTCTCTGGAATCCAAAGCATCGGCAAAGGTGTAACCTTTGGCCAGGTACTCGTAGATCGTATCAGTCTGATCACCGTTGGTGACGATGGTTTTTTCATTGAAAGGACGTACCGCGTTGTAGATAATCAGAGAAGGATCCTTGACCTTGGATTCGTCGTAGGCTTTGGTGAAAAGGATCTCCTCCTTTTTGGCGAAGACGCGGTTGCGGGAATTGGCCGAGCGTCCCATGATGAAGTAGGCGATGAGGCGTTTGCCGTCCTTGCGGCCGACGATGATGCCCCGTCCCGGGTATTCGTTGTTAGCTAGGTATTCATAGATGTTGGTCATAGTATCGCTTCATATTCTCCTTCCGAGGTCTTTTGAAATAACGGCAGTTTTTGTAGATAGATCAGATCGTCGCGGTCCGCTGCTTTGCCTTCCGCCAGGATGCAGGCGTTGCAGACGACCTTGGCACCGGCTTTTTCGGCCAGTGCTTTTAAGGCGTTCAATGATTCTCCTGTGGAGACCACATCATCGAGCAGGCAGACTCTCTTATCCTTGAGTTTTGCCATATCGCTTTGATCAAGATAGAGACGCTGGGGATCAAAGGTGGTGATCGAAGAAACCGGCACGGAGATCGGATCTTTCATATAGCTCTTGATGGATTTGCGGGCGACCGCAAATTCCTTGTGCTTCAATTGTCTGGAGATCTCGTAAGCCAAGGCGATGCCTTTGGCTTCGGCGGTTAATACAATGTCACAGTCTTTGATGCGGGAGGCCAGCAAAGGTGCTGCGGCGCTGACCAGTTCAGAGTCGGAGATGACGACGAAGGACGCATAGGCCAGCTCATCGTCGATCTTTACAAAGGGAAGGATCCGGCGCACGCCGGCAATGACGATCTCATAGTTTTTCATACGCATAAAGTATACCACCTTTACAAGAGCCAAAAGAAAACAGATCATGCGATCTGTTTGTCTGTATTATTCGCCGGCTACGTAGTAGGCCAGGTTGAGCGGATCGACGGAAATCAAGGATACCTTCTTGGAAGAATCCACGTTCCAGACGACAGCGTAGAGGCCAGCGACCGGCTTGTCGCCCTTGGTCTGACCGTAACATAAGGCCATGTAGTTGGTACCGTTAACGACCTGGGTTGCCAGCAGTTTGATCGGCGTATAGGTGACGTCCTTGTCGGAAGCAATGGCCGTATCAAATGAAGTCTGAACTTCCTTTTCGATGAACTTGTTGTTCTTATCCGGCGCCATGATCATCCAGCCGCCTAAGAGGGAATCGGAATGTTCAGCCTGTAATTCCAGATCAGGAACCGTGAGCTTGTTGATGGCTTTGATTTCCTGATAGCCGTTCAGGTCGGAATAGACGATGATGATGTAGTAATCGATCGACGGCTTGGTATCAATGCCCTGTGCTAAAAAGGCATAGTTGGTACCGGAGACCATCTGGGTCGCCAGGACGTTGAGCGGGATGTAGGTGACGTTCTTTGATTCGGCAGCGGCTAATTCAAAGAGTTTCTTTTCATCGGCACTGACGTTTTCCTTGAAGTTTTCATAGGTCTGCCAGCCGCCCACCAGGGTCTGAGCAGGGGATTCAGGAGTTGTTCCGTTTTCGGCCGGCTTTTCAGCAACCGGCTGCTCAGCGGAAGTGACATAGACCATGCGGATGACATCATCCTGTTTGAAGGTCAGTTCTTCGATCTTTCCATCGTAGAGCTGATCGTTGACATAGACGTCCCAGTGACTCTTGTCATTGGCTTCCGTGTCGTTGATCTTGACGATCTTGCCGTCTTTGGTTTCGATCTTAAGCAGGTTCATAATGCCAAGGCCTTGGACCGTTTCCAGAAGATTTCCTTCCTTGCTGGCGGAAACGTTGAAGTCTTCGCTGACACCGTTGCCGTAATCGGCGGAAAGGGTAAACGGAATGCCGGTTTCTTCCGGTTCTTCTTCCTCAGCCGGTTTTTTATTACATGCACATAAGCTGAAGATCATAAGAGCGATCATCAGGTATTTCAGTAATTTCTTCATTTTTTGTATACCTCCTTGGTTCATACAGTTACTATTATATAGGTCAAAACGCATCAGATATGCAACACTTGCAAATGTGGGATAATATAGTAGAGGAATGTAAGAAACAGGAGGTCGCTATGAAAAAGCCGCTTATCGGAATTGTGAGCAAAATCAGAGAAAATGACGGAAAAGATCTCTGGCACAGACAAGAGGTCGTCGATGAACTGCGCTACCTGATTGTAAGGCACGGCGGTGTAGCGATCATGCTGATGCCAAGCGAAGAGACGATGGATTTCAACAAGAGCGATCTGGGTGATCCGAAGGTCTTAAGCGAAAGCGAGATCGCCGATCTGCACCAGCAGGTGGACCTGTGCGACGGTATCATCCTGCAGGGCGGTGATTATTCCTGTTCCTACGAGGTGGAGATTGCCAGGTATGCCATGGAAAAAGATATCCCGCTCATCGGCATCTGTGCCGGTTTCAATAATATCTTGAGAGCTTTGGGTTCCAACATCTACGAAGATGAAAGCAAGGCCCACTCCGTCTATGACAGGGATTACCGCCACGACATCAGCGTCGTAAGGAATACCATCCTCTATGAACTGGTGGGCGGTGAGAAGTTCAAGGTCAACTCCCTTCATACGATGATTGCCGATAAGGAAAGGGTCGAGCCTTATGCAAAGATCGATGCCTATTCCTATGACGGCCTGGTGGAATGCTTTGAAGTGCCGGACAAGAAATTTGTCCTGGCCATCAAGTGGCATCCGGAGCTGATGATGGATGAAGTTTACGTCGATAAGCTCTTCTCGCGTTATATCGATCTTTGCCGTTAGGAGGTTATATCTATGTTTTATTTTTTACCGTTTCCGATCCTCTTTTTTAATCCGATTCTGGTCATTGCGGCCGTGGTACCGGCCATCTATCTGCTGGTAAGAGTCTATCAGCTGGATCGTCTGGAAAAAGAAAATAAGAGGATGCTGCTGAATATGGTCAAGGCCGGTGTCTTCTCTTCCCTGATTGCCTGGGTTCTGGAGAAGGTTTTGACCAATGTGATCGCTTCCCAGATGTCAGGCAACACAGTTGCCTATCGCATCGTCTTATTCTTCATTATCGTCGGACTTTCCGAAGAGGGTGCCAAGTATTTTGAGTTAAGAAGAAATTCCTGGCGCTCACCGGAATTCAACTGCGTCTATGACGGTGTCCTGTATGCGGTCTTTGTCTCCCTGGGTTTTGCATTGTGGGAGAATATCAGCTATGTATTGAACTATGGTATGGCAACGGCTGTGGTCAGAGCCTTTACGGCCATTCCGGGACATGCCTGCTTCGGTGTCTATATGGGCATTTTCTATTCGGCAGCCAAGGTGTATACGGTGGCCGGTGATGAGACAAGGGCGAGGATGTTCCACATCGCTGCTGTTGTGGTACCGATGCTGATCCATGGTGCTTACGACTATATTGCGACGCTGCAAACACAGGGAGCGAACTATCTCTTCTTTGCGTTTATCGCTGTCTTGTTTATCGTCAGTCTGCGGATCATCCGCAGCGTTTCCAGAAACGACGCGTACATTTTCTAAATTAAAAAATAATACAAAGCCATAAGAAAACGGTGATTTGATTTCACCGTTTTTGTTTAGTAGCGGATCAAGGATTCCAGCGTCGAGAACAGGGCTTGTGCATCCACCGGTTTGGACAGGTGGGCGTTGAGTCCGGCCTGCAGGCTTCGCTGGACATCTTCGTCAAAGGCGTTGGCGGTCAAAGCGATGATCGGGATCTCTTTGGCATCCTGCCGATCTAACGCGCGGATCTGCCTTGTGGCTTCCAGACCATCCATGACAGGCATACGCATATCCATCAGAATGGCATCGTAATAACCTTCTTCGTGTTCTTTTAATTTATCCAGGGCAAGCTGTCCGTTTTCGGCCAGGTCAGCCTGAATTTCTCTGGATGCCAGGATCATCAGCATAATCTCGGCGTTGATCGTGACATCTTCAGCCAATAAGACGCGTCTTCCCTTTAAGTCGGCCTTGGCAGCCAAGAGGATCTCATTCTTGGCCTTGAAGGCTTCCTGGAATTCATCCAGGACATTCCCGGCAAAGAGCGGCTTGGCGACAAAGCTGTCGACACCGGCTTGTTTTGCTTCATCGATGATGTCGTCCCAGTGATAGGAAGTTAAGATGATGATCGGCGTGGAGTCACCGACGATCTGACGGATCTGTCGCGTTGTTTCAACGCCATCCAGTTCCGGCATCTTCCAGTCGACCAGGATGAGGTTGAAGTCTTCTCTGCGGGTGTGGTGCAGACGTATCGTATCGATGGCTTTGAGAGCTGAGGTCTCTATCTCGCAGTCGATGCCGATCTTGCCTAAGGTGATCCTTGCGTGTTCGCAAGCGATCGGATCATCGTCGATGACCAGGACTTTCATCTGGTGCGGATCGATCTGCTGTAAGGCGTCTTCACTGCTGGCAGAACGATCGGATTCCCCGAGAGTTACTGTGACGATGAAGGTTGAGCCCTTGCCTTTTTCACTTTGAACTTCAATGTGGCCGTTCATCAGTTCGACGATGTTCTTAGTGATCGGAAGGCCCAGTCCGGTTGAGCCCAGGGAATTGGCAGCCGAGGTATTTTCTTGCGAGAAAGCATCGAAGATGTGCGGCAGGTAGTCCTTGGACATGCCGATACCGGTATCGTTGATGGTAAAGCGCAGGGTCGCTTTCCTGTCGAAACGGGCACCTTCATCGATCGTGAAGGTGACAGCACCACCGGCCGGTGTGAATTTGACGGCATTGCCTAAGATGTTGATGAGGACTTGCCGTAACTTCATATCGTCACCGATGTAGTAATCGTCGATCTTACCGTTGATGCGGCATTCATAGTGAAGGCCTTTGTCACGGCACTGGCCGGAGATGATCGTATTGACCTGTTCGAGCATCTTGGAGAAGGAGAACTCTTCCTTGTTGATGACCATCTTGCCCGATTCGATGCGGGACATATCCAGGATGTCATTGATGATGCTGAGCAGATGGCGGGCGGAGGTGTCGATCTTGCCGAAGTATTCCTTGGCTTTATTATTTACCTCCTCATCGTGCATGGCAATATTGTTGAGACCGATGATTGCATTCATCGGTGTGCGGATCTCATGAGACATATTTGATAAGAAGGTCGTCTTGGCCTTGGAGGCGTTTTCCGCTGCCGCTAAAGCATCATCCAGTGCCTGAGCATGTTCAAGTGACTTTCTGGTTTCCGAATCAACATCGGAGAAGCAGGCGGAGACGGTATGGACCAGATGGTCGTCGCGGTCTTCCGGATGACGGACACCGGCGAACTTGACCATCTCGTAGGTTTCACTGTCACCTCGTTTGACCATGTAGGTATAGGAGATGACTCTTTGGTTCTTCAAACCTTTGCGGATATTGTCCGGCTGGATGAAGCGTAAGAATTCTTCCCGGTATGGTTCAATGATGTAACGGTTGGCATAGGCGGTTACGGCTTCCAAGTAGTTAAAGCGGTCACCGACTTTAAAGCCGTCAGTGATGCCGGAGTGGGACTGGTAACATTCGCCTTCGTTCTTATCGAGCTCCAGATAATAGACTGACCAGTAATCGGAGGCCAGAGCCGTGATCAGCTGAAGCTGCTGCTTGTGCTTGGATTCCTGTTCGATGAGCTGTTCGTGTAAGGCCAGCTTTTCTTCCAGTTCCTGTTGTTTGACACGCGCTTCGGTTTCGGCCTGTTTGGCATGGGAGAGTTCCGTGACATCGACGCACATGCCAAGCAGACATTCCCGTCCGCTGGAGTCGTTGAATTTGAGTTTGGTGGTCTGTAAGTTGCGCATGACGCCGACTGCATCCGGGACATCTTCAAAGAAGACGTAAGGCTCATCCATGGCCAGGGCTTTCTTGTCGTCTTCGATGAAGTGCTTGGCAGTGACCGGGTCAAAGATCTCCTTATCGGTCAGACCGATGACGCCTTCCGGGGAATCCTTGTGGGCATATTCGGCAAAGGACTGGTTACAAGCCAGATAGACACCGGTCTTGGCATCCTTGGAGAAGGACATGGCCGGCATATTGGTTAACAAGGCACCGACCGATCCCATCAGCTCGGCCAGACGGTTGGCGGCTTTGGCTTCTTCGGTCAGGCGGATATTTTCGTTTTCCGCATCCTTATAGACCCGGCTTAACAACATGATGTAGGCAAACATGACGCCGATGAAGAAACAGCAGGGCTGGAACGGATAGATGGCATCCACTGAAATGAAGCGGGTATAGATAAAGACACCCAGTGCCGGAATCATGGAAAAGCCAAGAGTGGTATATAAGGTCCTTCTTTCTTCCTTCGTCCGGGTAAAGATCAGATAGAGGATGACGATGACCGGAATGAAGTAGTAGATCAGATTGAGGTTGGAGAACAAAGAAAACAGCGGTCCTCTGGTATAGCGGTTTGTATCATCGCCGATGATCCACAGCGTGCCGGTGCCAAGGACTGTCAGTATGACCAGGACCAGATTGAAGAGCCAGGGCAAGGCAAAGAGAAGATTCCATTTGCGGGAATTGAGTTTACTGTTGGAAAAATGCTTGGCAAATAAGAACCATATATACGGGAGGGTGATATAGACCAGGTAAAAGAGAAGATTGACGATGACAAACAAAGACCGGTTGAAGGTTTCTGCCGTATACAGGATGATCCACAGACAATCGCTGGCGACATAAAAGATCGTCGTACAGATCAGAATCACAGAGATCTTATGATGTGTGGACGTTTCGAGTTTGCGACTGACGTCGATCAGCATGAGGGTCAGCCCGATCATCAGCACGATGGCTGTCATCGCATAGGTAATGGTCATATTGTGTGCCTCCGAAAATGGGTGGTTTACATATTCTTGATACTATTATAGAGCAAAACTTTTCAAAAAACGGAAAAGCGGAAGCAGCTGTCAAGCTGGCTGTCTGTTCAAAGAAAAAGACCTGTATAATGAACTTGAAAGAAGGATGGAAGAATATGAAAGCCAATCTGAAACGCATTGAGAAAATGGAAGCTTATCTGGATGAATGTACGCGTTTGAATGCGGAGCTGTCCTTGCAGCTGGAGAAGCTGGAAGAGGCGAAGAAAGGACTCAGCGAACTGTTTTCCTACTACGGTTCCAAGAAATGGTATGCCGATCGGGAAGGCGAATTGCCACAGGGTTTCAAGGCCGGTGTCTTATCGGAGGACCTGATCTACGATGAGATCATCAAGCTGCGCGAGAATGCCTTTGAAATGCTGGAGAGCGCAACCGATATATTAAAGAACCGCATATGAAATTAGAGATCGTCAAAGCGGGTATCAATGGCGAGGGGATCGCCTTCTTTAAGAGAAAACCGGTCTTCATCGAAGGCTGTTTTCCTGATGAGGTCGTCGACGCCGATCTGATCGATGAGGGAAGACATTATAAGGGAAGACTAAAGGCCATCTTGAAGAAGAGCCCGGATCGCATACGGCCGGTCTGTTCCTATGCCGATAAGTGCGGTGCCTGCGCTTTGATGGGATTAAAATACGACGGGCAGCTGGCCATCAAGATGCAGCTGTTGGAAAATGCTTTGTACAAGTACGCGGAATACGAGGGTAAGATCGAAGGCATCGTTAAAAGCGATGATGTTTACGGATACCGCAACAAGTGCAACCTGCCAATCATCAGCTATAACGGCAAGCTGGTCAACGCCTTGTACAAGCAGGGTTCCAATCATCCCTGTCTGATCACTACCTGTTTTATCCATGAGGAAAGCGTGGAAGAGATACGACGGAAGATCCTGGATGTCCTCAACCGCTATAAACTTCAGGCTTATGACCGTCGTGAGAAAAAAGGCATGCGCCAGCTCATCGTCCGTGCCTTTGACAAGGGTGCCCAGGCGGTACTGGTCACCGGCAATGATACGCTGAAGGAAAATGTGATCGCCGACCTGAAGAAGATCAAAGGACTCAAGTCTTTGTTTCAGGGTATCAATACGGTCCGCGATCCGATTCGGATGATGCCGGAGAAACTGCGGCCTTTGTTTGGTAAGGAAAAGATCGAAGTGAAAAGTCTTAACTACGAACTGGAATTAAGTCCGCAGGCTTTCTTCCAGCTCAACCATAAACAGGCCGAACAGATCTATAAAGATGCCGCAGCTCTGATCGAAGAAAAACAGAAACTGATCATTGAAGGCTATTGCGGCATCGGTACGATCTCACTGGCGATGCACGACAAAGCGGAGAAGATCATCGGCATCGAGATCATCGAAAAGGCGATCAAAGATGCCAAAGACAACGCCAAGAAAAACAAAGTTGAAAATGTGGAGTACCGTTGTGGCGATGCTGCGAAGGAAATCCGCAAGATCGTTGAAAAAGAGAAAGCCGATGTCATCGTCGTCGATCCGCCAAGGACCGGGCTGGATGATGAACTGTTGAAGACATTGCTGAAGTCGAAGGCGAAGCAGATCATCTACATCTCCTGCAATCCTTCGACCTTGGGCAAGGATCTCTATATCCTGAAAAAGGAATATGAGATTCATTTAGTTCGAGGCTATGACATGTTTCCCAATACGCCACTGGTGGAGACATTGGTGGAACTGGTCCGACGTTAAAGAAGAACTTGTATGATGAAACTGATTGAACCAAGAGAAGAGTACAGTACGAAAATCAAAGCCTATCGGGAAGAGTATCTCGCTTTTGGCGGTTCGATGGATGGAACGGGTAACCTGCGCAAAATGGCGGATCCCAAAGAGTGGATCCAATATTGCCGTTTATGTAAGAATCCTGCCACAGTCCCTCAGGGACTGGTCCCGGCAACCCAGTACCTCTATGTCCGGGAAGAGGATGACAAGATCGTCGGCATGATCCAGATCCGTCATTATCTTAATGAGTATCTTGGAAAATTCGGCGGTCATATCGGCTACTCCGTTTTGCCGAGTGAACGGCGCAAGGGTTATGCATCAAAGATGCTGAAAGAAGTTTTGCCTGTCTGTAAGAAACTTGGCATTGAAAAGGTACTGATCACCTGCATCGATTCCAATGAGGCAAGTCGCAAAACGATCAAAGCCAATGGCGGTGTCTATGAGTCGACTGTCTACGAGCCAGACGAAAAGGTTTATCTGGAACGTTATTGGATTGATCCGGCAGAAAAACAGTAAACATTGTCAAAGAGATACAAATCAGTTTTACGGGTTTTAGTCTGGTATAAACAAAGGGGGAAGAAAAGATGATCCTGTTTATGGAGGGAATTCTGATCAGTTTTATCCTGCTGATCACCTGTGTCATCGGCATCAGCCAAAGAGGACCGGTGGGCATGGTGTATTTCTATGAAAAGGAAGTACAGGAGCGCTGCATTGAGCTGGGACTGACCGACAGGGAAACCATCAAAAGAGATATGCGGATCGTCGGTGCGCTGATCAATCTTTCGATCTTTGCGGGGATCCCGCTTCTGGTCTATGCAGTCAATGGGACCAGAGGTTTTCTGAGTGCGTTTAAAGAAATGTGCATCATTGAGCTGATTGCCGGACTCTTTGACCGTCTGTTCATTGACTGGTATTGGGTGGAACATTCCAATGCCTGGCGCATTGAAGGAACAGAGGATCTGAAGCCTTATATTCCAAAAAAGACCCTCATCGTCAAGTGGGCGGCTACTCTGATCGTTTTTCCTTTGGTGATGGCGTTGATTGCCTTTGTCATGGACCGCGTTCTTCGTTGATCATGTTGGGTTTAAAACGAGGGACCGTCGTCTTATGTGAACACGATGAAAAGTGGGATCAAAAAGCGAAGGAAATCATTGCAATCTTAAAAGAAGTTTTGGATAAAGAGGCCGTTGAAATCGAACACATCGGTTCCACCGCGATCGCTTCGATCAAGGCCAAGCCGATCATCGATCTGCTGGTCGGGGTGAAAGACATCGATGCGCTGTTATTGAAGCGATATGAATTAGAAGAAAAAGGAATTTATTATCATGGCGAAGACCATGGCGGTGTCTTGTTTGTGATGGGGGATACGGCAAAGGATACACGTTCCTGTCACATCCACGTGGTGCCTTATGATTCAAGGAAGTGGAAGGATGATCTGGCCTTTCGCGATTATCTGAGAAACCATGAAGACGCTGCAAGGGCATATGAAAAAGTCAAAGAAGAACTGGCGTTGAAATATCCGGATGATCGAAGTTCCTACACAAAGGGAAAGGAAGAGATCATCCATCAATTGCTGGCGCAGGCAAGGGGAGAAAAAATGAAAGAACGTTTGAAGAAACAGCTGGATTTTGCCTTGGAGATCGATAAGGAGAAAAATATCTTCCGTCAGACTCATTTGTCGGGGCATGGCAGAAATGAGAACGATGCCGAACACGCCTGGCACATGGCCATCATGGCTTATCTGTTAAGAGAGTATGCCAATGAGGAAGTGGATATCGGGAAAGTCATGCTGATGTGTCTGATCCATGACATCGTGGAGATCGATGCCGGGGATACCTATGCCTATGATGCGGAAGGTCTCAAGACGCAAAAGGAAAGGGAAGACAAGGCCAAGGAGAGGATCTTCTCCCTGCTGCCGGAAGATCAGAAGAAAGAGCTGATCGCTTTGTTTGATGAGTTTGAAGCTTATGAGACGATGGAGGCCAAGTATGCTCATGCGATGGACAACCTTCAGCCTTTGATCTTAAATAACTCCAATGAGGGCGGTGACTGGAAGGAACACGGTGTCACAGCTTCGGTGATACGGGTGCGGCAGGACAAGACGGCCTTGGGCTCGAAGATCCTGCATGAAGCGACCGAAGAAATACTCAGGGAGAACATCAAAAAAGGCAATCTGCCGGAGTGATTGCCTTAATGGATATTGTATAAGACGGGCTTTGCCCGTTTTCTTTTTAGGTGTAGGGATAGCCGATGAATTCATCGAAGAAGATCTCAAGGCGGTTATAGCGATGATACGGTTCTTTGATACCGTCGATCACGCCCTTGGTGTAGATGGCGGAAAGCTTTTCAACCGAGAGGTTGTATTTCTTGGCGATCATGTTGAAGATGTCGAAGGGGATCGTGATGTCGAGATGGTCGCTGTGGTGGCCGTTGTAGCGGCCGATACCGTAGACTTCGATGTTGATCTCGATCTCACTGAGATTGTCGTCCAGAGAATCCATGAAGGCCTGGGCTCTTTTCCGGGAGACGTAGTTGTAGATATTGCGAACGCCAAAGGCAATAAAGAAGAAAAAGACGTAGACCATCGGCAATGAGAAGGCTGCCGGGATCCAGGCGACAAACATATAGAAGTCGCGCCAGCCGCCAAGTTCTTCACCTAAAAGGATCGCATTATAGATATAGAAGAAAGAATAGACGATGAAGGGGATCATGCAGATAAACACGTCTTTCTTGCTTAAGGTACGGTCGATCTCCACCGAGAATAAAAGGACCAAAGATAATAGCGGACAGACCGTATGCATCCAGAAGTTCGGTCCGCCAAAGGCCATTTCCACGCCCTGGGTCGGGAAGATGAAGAAGATGGAAAAGATCATCGTCATCGTCGTACAGATGGCTCCGGCGAACTGGAAGAGGGTGATCCACTTTGGGAAAACGAAGCGTTTCTTGCGTATGCCTTCCAAAGCGTAAGGAATCATGAAACCGGCGCCGATCGAAGAGAAGAGGGCCGAGTTGACCGTGAAATAGTGGAACATGGCAAAGGATGGATCATTCATCTTAATGGCATATTGATTTAAAAGTCCGGTCGAGATGGCGTAAAAGTTGAAGGCCATCACCATGATGCCGGCGGCCAGGGCGATCTTTGATCTTCTCTTGTAGAGGTTGATCATGTAGATGCGCTTAGGGACTGCCGACTTTTCGTTTTTGATGAAGAGTTTCTTTAAGGCGGCATCATTGCCGATACACGGTCCCAGATAACTTGACTTTGATATGCCCAGAATGAAATAAAAGACAGCTTCCATCGTGATCAGTCCGTAAGTGATCGCAGAATTGGCATAGAAGCTGCGGGCCAGCTTCAGCTTCATGACGGAGTGGATTCCATAGCTGACGATGAAGCAGAAAATGATCATGATGCCTTCGAAGAAATTTGACAGGATCCTTTCCTGCTGGAAGGAGAGAATGGCCATGGTCACGCCGAAAACGATACGAAAGGCGGCATATTTCTTATTCCAGGTCATGTCGTAGACCTCCAGCGTATTGAGAACAGGAACGAAGGCTTTCCATTTCTTCCTTCCTGCCTTTTCAAGTATCCGCATCAGTCCGAAGAGTTCCATCAGATACAGGATGGCGCAGATCAAAAGAATGACCCAGGAATAATTGCCCGGGAATACCAGAATCTTGAGAGCTGTCCATGGAAGGAATATCAGATCCATAATCTCACCGTTTTCATCTTATCACAGCTTGATTGGAAGTAGTTTGTGAATGAAAAAATGGCGTTTCGCTTCCGATTATGGACAAAGCTTACTATATAATATAATGTAGAAAAGGATAAATTCATTTCAAACAAAGAATTCATAAGGAGGTTCTGATATATGGAAATCAATAAAGTCATTGAAGACAAGTGCGCGACTGTCGCTCTCAGCGGCCGCCTGGATACTCTCACTTCTCCGCAGCTTGAAGAAGCATTAAGAGAATTGCCGGCAGACATTACTAAACTGGTTATTGATCTCAAGGATCTCGAATATGTTTCTTCTGCAGGTCTCAGAGTTTTCCTGAATGCCCAGAAGAGTATGATGGAAAAAGGCGAAATGTGTCTGCGTCATGTCAATGAAGAGATCATGGAAGTTCTCGACATGACCGG
Source organism: uncultured Bacillota bacterium (assembly GCA_900321955.1). The sequence goes on from ONXX01000002.1 coordinate 19,746, forward strand.
TTTTACCCAGATCCTGACAATCGAAAACGAGGCAGAAACACAGGCATAGATCATGACACAGGCATTGAAAGACGGAAATACCGTGCTTACTTCATGTGATCTGGATATGGCCTGTTTCATCGAGAAGGAATTTGAAGCTGATGATAAGCAGCTGCATGTCGTATTGAGCTTTCTGGAAGAAGAGCTGGAAAAGCGTGGAGCAGGCAGAAAAGAAATGATGGGCCTCAGCCTGGCGCTGGAGGAAGCTTTTGTCAATGTCGCCCATTACGCATATGAAGGCAAGGAGCCGGGAAAGGTCTGGATCAGCCTTGCGTTTGAGGGAGATGACATCTCCATCACCCTGAAGGATCAGGGCATGGAGTTCGATCCTTTGGAGAATAAGGATCCGGATATCACCCTGAAGGCATCGGAAAGAAAGATCGGCGGTCTTGGCATCTATATGATCAAGAAGACAGCAGATGCCGTGAAGTACGAAAGAAAAGACGGCTATAATATCCTGACTATGAAAAAAACCTACAGATAGAACTTGTAGGTTCAGAAAATGATGAAAAAGCCCTAAGAAGGGTTTTTCATTTTGTTGAAGTATATAAAAGACATGTCCGTTTTCGGATACAATGAAAGTAGATCATGAGCTATACGATGTACATGCTGAATATCGTAATCGATGTCTTTGGCGTAGCGATCAGTTTCGTCGGTTTTGTTTCGTCGATCATCGCTTCCCGCATCAACCATATGGTGAAACGCTATTTCATCACGCTTTTCATATTCATGATGATTTACGTCTTATCCAATCTTCTGGGTCTGATCTTTCGAGGTTCGGTCGGCAGTGTTTACCGGATCATCCTTTACACGGCAAACTTCTGTGAATTTCTGTTTTCAGGCTTGCTGGCATATATGGTTTCCAATTATCTGGTCGACATCTCGGTCAAAGAAGAAAAAAGAAAACAGCGCATCAAAGCGATCTTTGTCTTTCTTCTGACCTTCTATATTTTCATGTTGCTGGTATCGCAGTTCACCGGCTTATACTACGTGATCGGTGAAGACAACATCTATCATAGAAGCAGTCTCTTCCCGTTGTCATTTATCTCGCCGGCGATCATGCTGCTGATCGATCTGGGCATTCTGATCGAAAGCCGCAAGACGCTGTCTTTGAATCAGAAGACGGCCTTCTGGGCTTACCTGGTCTTGCCGGTCATCGGCATCATCATGCAGATCTTCATCTATGGCATTGACTTCATCGTCATTGCCACCGTTTTAGCCGGTATCGTCATGTTCATCCTGGTGGTCATTGACCAGACGGAGCGCAATATCCGTGCCGAAATGGAAAACGAAAACATCAAGGCTTCCCTCCTGTTAGGACAGATCTCGCCGCACTTCATCTTCAATTCTTTGATGAGTATCCAGGATCTCTGTTACAGCGATCCGGAAACGGCGGCAAAGGGCATCGGCGATTTTGCCGTTTACCTGCGTCACAACATGGATGATCTGACGATCAATACGATGATCCCCTTTGAAAAGGAATTGGGTTTCATCAAGGAATACATCCGTCTGGAAAAACTGGATCCCGACCGGGACTTTGAAGTTCATTTCCAGCTGAACGAGATCGACTTCTATATGCCGACCTTGACCTTACAGCCGGTCGTGGAGAACGCAATCAATTATGGCGCCTTGACCTGTAAGAATCAGAAGGGCCGCGTGGAGATCTCAACCGGTCGAGAAGGCAACAACATCGTCATACGGGTGTGGAACAATTTCGAGGGGCGCCGTTCCGTGACGGAGGGACAGAGGAAACATCGCAGTATTGCCTTGGAAAATCTGAAGTCGAGATTAAAATATTATTGTGACGGTACATTTGATATCGTGATCGGTGAGAAGGACGCACTTGCGACGATCACCATTCCATACGATAAGGCAAAAGGAGGTTTGTTTGATGAGAACGATCACCATTGATGACAGACGCTCCATCGTCAATATGATGCTGAGGATCCTGAATCAGATCGATCCCAAGGGGGAGCACATCGGCACGACCGATCCCGATGAGGTCATTCGGGAACTGAAGAAGAAAAAGGCAACGGCCGTCTTTACCGATGTCGAGATGCCGAAGATGAACGGCATCGATCTGGCAAGAAAACTGCAGGAGATCGATCCGCAGGCCAACATCATCTTCATCACCGGTTATCAGGAATACATGTCGGATGCCTTTGACCTCTATGCCTCCGGCTATCTGATAAAGCCGATGGATGAGGAGGATGTCCGCAAGGCTCTGGAACATCTGCGCTATGGAAACGAAACCAAAAAGGAAGCACCTGTGAGAGTACAGTGCTTCGGCAACTTCGAGGTCTTCGTCAACAACACGGCACTGCTCTTTCATCGAAGCAAGTCCAAAGAATTATTTGCCTACCTGGTCGATCGAAGAGGTGCGGTCTGCACCAACGATATGATCATCGGCAATCTCTGGAGCGACAAGCCTCTGACCGAATCGTTAAAGAGCTTGCAGCGGACGGTCATTTCGGAAATGATCAAGGACTTCGAAATGGTCGATGTCTGCGATCTCTTCGTGAAGGCGAAAAACGGCATCTGCGTCAATACGGAGATGCTGGATTGTGATTATTATAAGTACCTGGAAGGAGATAAGAAGGCAATACGGCAGTTCAAGGGTGAGTATATGACACAGTATGAATTCGCCGTAGAGACCCGTAACAACCTTTTAAAGAATTATTGATATGAAGACAGAAAAGAAACTTTACAACGACATGGTCGTCCTGACCCCTTACGGCAGACTGGACGGCATTACCGCTCCTGAATTTCAGGAAGAGCTTTTTGCCGCGTTGAAAGAAAGGCCGAACCTTGTCGTCGATCTCAAAGAAACCGAATACATCTCTTCTTCCGGCTTACGGGCCTTCCTGGCAGCCAAAAAAGAGATTCGCAACATCGGCGCTTTCTCGATCGTCAATGCCAATGATGACATCATGGAAGTCTTTGAGATGACCGGCTTTGATGCGATCTTCCATATCGAACGTTCGCATGACGAAAACAAGGAGATCAAAGTTGTCTTCTTCGATATTGACGGCACCCTTCTTTCCGGCAAGACCGGCAAGGTTCCTGCCTCCACGATACAGGCGATCAAAAAGATGCAGGAAAAAGGCATCAAGGCAGTTGTGGCCAGTGGCCGTGACATCCGTGAATATAAGACTCTGCCATTGCAGGACATCAGTTTTGATGCCTACCTGACATTAAATGGCAATCTGTGTCTGGACAAGGAAGAAAAGCTCTTCGCCGGCAATGAGATCGATCCGGATGAAGTGGAGATCCTGGTATCCATCTTTGATGCCGGAAAGATCCCGTTTGTTCTGATCGGCGAAGATAAGCGTTACATCAATTACGTCAACGATACCGTCATCAAGACCCAGCTGGCGACCAAGGGCACGATTCCTGATATCGGTGAATACAAAGGCGAAAAGATCTACCAGTGTATTTCCTTTGTCGATAAAGAGACCAGAGAAAAACTGGAACGTTTACTGGACAAATGCTCGATCACCTCATGGAACGATACGGGCATCGATATCATTGCCAAGACCGGCGGCAAGGCAGCCGGCATTGAAAAGTATCTGGATAAGATGGAGATCTCCCGCAACCAGACCATGGCCTTTGGCGACGGCGAAAACGACATCACGATGCTGAAATGTGTCGGCATCGGTGTGGCGATGGGCAACGGCAAGGAAGAACTGAAGAAGGAAGCCGACTATGTCACTGCCGACATCGATGATGACGGCATTGAAAAGGCCCTGATCCATTTCGGAGTGATCGATGCCTAGAGATAAGAAGTATATCGGTCTGGATTTGGGCTCCGTGACCTGCGGCGTTTCAAGGTCGGATACCGGACGGCTGGCCCAGCCGGTCAGAACGATCCGCTTTCATCCCGATGACTACGATGAGGCGATCGACAAGATCCTGGAACTGTTTGAAGAAGAAAAACCCGACCTGGTCGTCATGGGCTATCCGCTCTTGCAGAATGATGACGAAGGACCAAGAGCCAAGCTTTCCAGAGAAGTGGCTGAGATCCTGGAACAGGAATCGGGCATCAAGGTCGTTTTACAGGATGAAAGAAACACCACCAAGGATTCCGAGGAATTCCTGATCATGGCCAATGTGTCCCGAAAGAAGCGCAAGAAGGTCATCGACCAGCAGGCGGCGGTCAGGATCTTGCAGTACTACCTGGATTCTCATAAGAACGAAGCGAGCTGATGATCGCTTTTTCTTTTATCGGGGGGATGGGAGTGCAGATAAGAGCAGCGCAAGCTTCACTTCATCGGATGACTTGTCACCGTTCTCTATCGTCTATAAGGATGTCAAGAAGACTTCACCGTCTTCACCGACCTATGTACCGCCGAAAACGGGAAATGAATAAGATGGAAGGAAAGGATCCGGAAGGGTCCTTTCTTTTCGATTGACTTATGTTAGAATAGTGACTATGAGTCAGAAAGATACCAAGACGATCGGCAAGGATTATACCTTGGGCGGTTTACTGAAATTTGCTTTACCGGCGGTTCTGAACGAGTTTATGTTCAATCTTTTATATACGCTGGACGATGGACTTTTCATTACCCGCTATGTCGGTACCACAGCCGAGAGTGCTTTTTCAATTATTTTCCCGGTCTTCATGGTCCACAATGCCATCGCTTCTTTATTGAGTGGCGTTGCCGTTCTGGTTGCCAGGAAGATGGGGGAGAAAAAGGATGAAGAGGCCAGTGGCGACTTCACGGCCATCGTATTGTTTACCTTGGGTATCGGACTCGTCTTGTCTTTATTTGAATTCCTGTTCCGCAATCAGATCCCTCTGTGGCTTGGCAGCAACGAAGCTATTTATCCATATGCCAGAACCTTTCTAAGCATCAACTGCTTCTATGTGTTTCTGAGCCTTTGTGGCAATGTCATGGGACGTTTCTATGTGCCAGCCGGTTCGCCGAAGATGGAACTGTTCTCCACACTGATGAATGTCGACAGCAATCTTCTTTTTGACTGGTACTTTGTCGTATATAAAGGTGTCGGAATGGCCGGGGCAGCCTATGCCAATCTGATCGCTAACCTGATCAATGTTTCGATTGCCGTCATCTTCTATTCCGGCAAGAAATGTGAAGTGGGATTTGCCAAACCAAGCAAGAATCTCGCTGCTTTATTGAAGGAAGGCTGCCGTTATGGTCTGCCGTCTTTCTTCTCGGCCTTATCGGTCGGCGTTGGCTCTTTGATCGCCAATTACGCCATCCTGTATTTCGGTGATGAGAATTATCTGGCGGCTTACACCATCGTCAACAATATTTCCTTTACCTTCATGGCCGGCTACTTCGGACTGTTCTCGGCAACCGGTCCGCTCCTGAGCTATGCCTATGGCGAGAAAAATGTCGCCAAGCTGCAGCGTCTGTATAAACAGATCGTCATTGCGACAGGTCTCTTGGTGATCGTCTCGATTGCCATGTTCTATATTTTGGGAGATCCGATCGCTGTGCTGTTTACCGGCAAGGCAGCGGCAAGCATCAAGGATCTGATCGTCTATGGCCTAAGGATCTCGCCGTTTGGCTTCCCGTTCTTCGGCTACAATGTGGCAGCGAGAATGTCGTTCTCCGCTTTGGGGAATTTCAGATCCTCTTCCTTTATTACCATCATGCAGGAGATCGTCTTCTCCAATCTGACGATCATTGTCCTGCCTTTGCTGTTTGGCATTAAGGGGATCTGGTTCGCTTTTGTGAGTGCCAACATATTGACCCTGTTTGTGACGGCGATTGTCGTCTACCTCAACCGCGACAATTACGGTTACGGCAAGAGCGGTCTGGCGCTGCTGGTCAACCGGTGAACCTCCCATAAGCTGAAGACTTATGGGCTTCTTAAGAAGTTTGCTTTTACGTTTCCACCTGATATATATCAGGTAAGCCTTATTCTTAACGGGCTGTCCACTTGCCCTCTAGCGTATAGAGCCGTTAAGCTCACAACGTT
>ONXX01000118.1:0-1604 GCA_900321955.1 uncultured Bacillota bacterium
TACTCTTTTTTTCTTGTATAATATAGTTAGGTGATATTTATGTATAATTATATGATAGGTAAAGTAGTAGAAAAGACAGGAAGTTACATAGTTTTAGATAATAATGGAGTTGGATATACAATTTATACTCCAAATCCTTATGCATTTAAAGATGATGAAGAACAAAAAGTATATTTATATCAACAAATAAAAGAAGATGAACATCTACTTTTTGGATTTAAAACTCCTGAAGAAAAAGATTTATTTTTAAAACTTATTTCTGTTAAAGGAATGGGACCTAAAATGACTCTTCCTATGCTTGCAACAGGAAGTATTTCAGGAATTGTGGATGCAATAGAAAGAGAAAACATTTTATATTTAAAGAAATTTCCTAAAATAGGAGAAAAAGTTGCAAAACAAATGATACTTGATTTAAAAGGAAAAATGGGAAGTATTAATACTCTTGATTTACCTGATACTAATAACTATGATGAATTAATAGAAGTACTTGAAGGACTTGGATATAAAGCCAAAGAATTTAAACATTTACTTCCTCAAATAGAGAATTCATTATCTATTGAAGATCAAGTAAAAGAAGCATTAAAACTATTATTAAAATAGAGTGAAAGGAGATATTTATGAACAAAGTTGATAAGGAAACAAAACAAACTTTAATGAACGCCGGATTTACGATTCGAAGAGAAGACGGACTGTATCTGCAGGCAGATGGAAGTCTCGCTGAGAACGAATACGTGTTTATGACGGGAATAAACGGAACGTTCAAGGTTTACAACGTTGAGCCTGGTACATACACGCTTCATGAAAGCATCGCACCGGCAGGCTATCATCCGGGCGAAGATCAAACATTCGAGATCCTGGATGAAGATGTAATGCTTGAAGTCGAAAACGAGACCGGCGCACAACTGCCGTTTACCGGCGGAAGTGGTACAGGAATATTCAGACTCTCTGGGCTGATGATCGCAATAGCTGCAGCATTGCTGTTGAGAAGAAAAAGATAAGCTAAACACAAGAAAACCAAGGTGAACCTTGGTTTTCGTTATGCAGTTTGTGTATGGATTTAACGACCCTGCCACTTCTCGAGTACCGCCTTTTTGGACAGGTAGTTGAGATAGGCGGCACTGTCTTCCTCACTTCCCTGAGCGAGCCTTCCGGCATCATCACACATGGAGTTCAGCAGGCTCTTTAGCTGCTCGCTGACATCGCCTTCCTGATCCAGTCCGATCATGAATATCTGTGGGACAAAGCCCAGCGTTGAGGCGGTGTAGTATAAGCCATTGAAATCGTTGGCGTTGGCTTCCTTATCCGGAAGTGATGTATTTCTTTCGTTGGTCAGATAGGCCATGACGATGTCATTCTGCGGATCGATCATCACAAGGGTACCGGTCCAGCCCTGGTGGCCGATGGTATTAGAAGAGGCTTGACAACTGAAATACCAGGAGCGGCGATCATCGCCCTGTCTGGCCCAGCCCAAGGCAGCATTGGCGTTTTCCCTGGAGATCGGTGCAATGAAGGTGTCGATCAGATCGCGGGAGAAGAAGTGGTGTCCCTCATAGCCGCCTGTCAACATCAGACTTGCCAGCTTCGCCAGATCGATTGCGTTGGAG
>ONXX01000118.1:1625-8451 GCA_900321955.1 uncultured Bacillota bacterium
GAAAAGGCCGGCATGACCGGAGATGCCGTTCATCGAATGGTAGGCCATCTCATCGTGGACTTCGCCCTGTAAGGTGTAGGTGCGGATGCCCGGAAAATCGACAGCGCCATCGCGGGTGTTGCCGTTCAATTCGGTGGCAGCACAATCCTCTTGCGTATAGCCGTTTTCCAAAGGATTGAAGGAGATCCGTGTTAGACCTAAAGGTTCAAAGAAGTTTTCCTTCATATATTCGTCCAGTCTAAGGCCACTGATTTCTTCAATGACAAAGGCCAGAGTCATGTAGTCGACATCGGAATAAAGGACGGATGTGCCCGGCTCATGTAAGAGCGGGGTTTTACAGATCGCTTCCAAAGTATTCTGGCGGGTTTCGTTATTATGTTCGTAGCCGCTGTATAAGAGGTTCTCCGCTTCCTCAGGCAAGTAGTCCTGCGTTGGTGCATCGACGTAGAGGTTGAAGTAGCGCGGTGTCGGCGGGAAGCCAGCCTGGTGTTTTAAGAGGTCTTCAACGGTGATGGAGGCTTTCCATGACTGTTGGGTATAAAGATCGACGTCTTCACCAAAGCTGTAGGAAAAGTCCAGAGTGTCTTCATAGAAGGCATCACCCAGGTAGTCGCAAACCTTATCCTTGAGGGAGAGTTTTCCTTCTTCCACCAGTTTTTGGATGGCGTAGTTGCAGCCAAACATCTTGGTCACCGAAGCCAGGTCGTACATCGTGTTGTTGTCGGCTGGCACAGGATTTTCGATCTTCCTGCCATCCGGTTCATAGGCATTGAGGTATCCCCAGGTCTTGGCATAGACGAGCTTGCCATGACGAAGGATGGCGAGCTGCGCACCGGGGAAGCCATGGTCGACATCGCTTTGAATCAGATCGGAAATCAGGTCCAAAGTTGTCACGTGGAAACCTTCCTTTGAGGCTTCCCCTTCCAGAATCGTCGGATAGGGGATGTAGACTTCAAGAGAGGCATCGTTTGGCTTCACAGAAGAGATCTGCAGGCTGTTTAAGCCGTTTATAGAGGCGTTTTCGATGTTCAGCTTATAGATGCCCGGTTCTGTGATTTCTTCGCTTATTTTGCGTGTATTGACGTAGCAGTCGAAGGATTTTAAGCCTTCTTTTATGAGCAAATAGATGAAACCCTGATCCTCATAGGAATAAAAGGAAAGGATGGAATTCATGGCCAGGGTGTCGTCCACTTTTCCTAAGCGGTCAGGAAAAGAGGCACTCTTTTGCCATTCCATTTCCGGCAGGGATTCGATCTTTTCTATGATGATGTCTTTCATATCTTCGCTCTCCTTTTCCATCTTGTCTTCTTCCTGAATCTCGCTGTCCTGTCTTGCACAGGAGACCAAGGACAGGATAAGAAAAAAGGACAACAGGACGAGCAGTATTTTTGTGAACTTCATAATTCCAATGTAGCACAAGATGTCACAGACACGAAACGAAAGAGGCTGTGTTATAGTTGATGTATGCGTGAAGTTCTGTATGCCAATATACTGACGATCATCGGCCAGCTGATCACCTTCTATTCTTCCACCCGCAAACAGAAGAACCAGATCCTGATCTTTCAGATCGTGGCCATGGCGGTCATGTCCTGCGGTTCCTTACTCTTAAAGGGATACAGCGCCATCGTCATGGATGCCGTGGCGATCCTGCGGAATCTGTTTTCGATCTTTTCGATCAGCTTCAAGGGTTTACCGATCTTCTTTATTGTTCTTTCGCTGGTCCTGGGTTTTCTTTTCAACAACATGGGTTTCATTGGTTATCTGCCGATGATCGCCAATGTCGGCCAGTCGATTTTCGTATTGAACAAGAACACGACGACAAGACAGCTGCAGCTGGTTTTTGCCTTCACATCGCTTTGCTGGGGCATCTACAATGTGTCGATCAAGAGCTATGCCGGTGCCGCTTTTGACTTCGCGAATATGACTTCTTTCCTTTATAATGCCTTCAGAAAAAAAGAAAAAGAGAATTAGCACTCACCACTTGACATTGCTAAAATAGAGAGTTATAACATAATTGTACAAGGAAATCAGAGAAGATCCTAAGGTAAAGATATAGAATCCAATCCCTCCATTCCCTTGCTTAAAGACATAGTTCATTTGATATGAACAATGAATTAAGTAAAGGAGGTAAATGACTATGTTAGCACCTAAAGTATTTGAAAATGATTTGTTTGACGATTGGTTCGATCCGTTCGGCATGATGAAGGAAATGACATCCCTGGATCGTAAACTCTATGGCAAACATGCCAACAGGGAAATGTTGATGGATGTCAAGGAAAACGGCGATCACTACGAAGTGGAGATCGATCTGCCGGGCTTCCATAAGGAAGATATCAATATCGAGATCAATGACGGCTACATGACCGTTTCTGCCAACAAGGGCGTCAATGAAGATGACAAAGATAAGGAAGGCAAGATCGTCCGCCAGGAGCGTTACTCCGGCATGATGTCGAGAAGCTTCTATGTCGGTGATGTCTCCAACGAAGAGGTTCATGCCCGCTTCGAGGACGGCGTCCTGAAGCTGACCGTCCCTAAGAAGGAAACGATAGACAAGAAAAATACAATCATGATAGAATAACTATGGGGTAGGCGTATGGCCTACCTTTTAAGAAAACGGTGTTACTATTTGTAAGTAAAAAAAATGAAAGAAAAACTTAGCAGAAAACATCTGATCGTCCTCATTGCCTTATGCGGCATGTTGGCAAGTTCGGTCGGCCTGGTACAGAATGTAGCAGGTATTTTCTTTGATCCTCTGGCGGAAAGCCTGGGGGTGGGAAGAGGACCGGTCGCTTTAACGTTGACGATCTATGTGCTCCTGAGCGCATTTGGTTCTCTGTTTTTCAATCGGCTCATCCGCTGCATCGAGGCAGAGAAAGTCGTCTTTGTCTCTGCGGTTCTTTTAATTGCCGGAACTTTTCTTTCCGGATTCAGCAACAATCTGTTTACCCTGTATCTGTTTTCAATCATGCGGGGGCTTGGCGGCGGTTTTGTCCACATTGTCATTGCCTCTTTGTATATCAACAACTGGTTTGAAAAGAATAATGCCCTGATGGCCTCGATTGCCATGGCCTGTTCGGGAGCGGCCGGTGCTTTGTTTTCACCACTATTGTGCTTTGTGGTGGAAAATTATGGTTTCCGCATCGGTTACTTTGTCAATGGGGCATTGATGTTCTTATTGTGTGCACCGCTTTTGTTTTTAGGTGTGACCTACACGCCGGAAAAACAGGGGCTCAAGCCTTACGGCTACACAGAAAACAAGACAAAACAGTCTTCCGAATACGGAAACGAAGAAGAATCTGGCAATTATATCTTCGTTCTGGTTCTGATCTATTCGATCATCGTCGGCTTTTTGACCTGCGTACCGCAGTTTTTCCCGGGTCATGCGGCCAAACTGAATTATGCGGTCTCCGTCGGTTCTTTGATGGTATCGATGTCAATGGTTGCCAACATTGTCGCAAAGATCTCCTTTGGTGCCTTGTCGGATAAGATCGGACCGAAGAAGTCGATCCTGATCACCAGCACGATTGCCTTGATCGGAACGCTGTTTCTCTTGTTGGATATCAACATGTATATCGGTGCCTTCTGCTACGGCTTCTGTTTTGCCAACTCGACGGTCGGTCTGACCGCCTTAACCAGAGAACAGTTTCCTTTGAAGGATTATGTAAAGAAGTATCCCTTCATCTCCTTTGTCTCAACGATCGTCAATGCCTTCGGTTCGCCGATTGCCGGTTTCGTCTATGACCAAAGCGGGTCCTATACCCCGGTCTTTGTGACGTGTCTGGTGATGCTGGTGATATTGTTTGGCGTGGATTTCACGATCATGGCGGAAAACAGAAAGAAGGAAGGAAAGCGCTGAAGAAAGATCATCGCTTTTTCTTTATATAATGGAATAAAAGGAGAGCCTTTCCATGAAAAAATACATCTATGCCGGTACCTACACTTCAGGTTTAAGCAAGGGCATCTATCGTTTCACCTTTGAAGAAGGAAGATTGAGTGATCCTGTTTTGTTTTGCGAAATCGAAAATCCGAAATATCTGTGCCGTTATGAAGACAAGATCGTTGCGGTCAATGATTTTACGGAAGGTGCCGGCTTAAGTCTGATCGATGAGAAGGGACAAATCATTGACAGCTTAATCTATGAAAAAGCGACGTCCTGTTATGTGACAAGCGAAGAAGGAAACGTCTATTCTGCCAATTATCACGAAGGGACGTTCTCAAAAATAGACCTTAATAAAAAACCATGGAAGGCGGAAACCGTATTGATTCAGGATAAGGGCGGCTGTCATCAGGTCCTTTGTCATGACCACAAGATCTATGTGCCTTGTCTGTTTCTGGATAAGGTCATGATCTACGATGAAAAGCTGAATCAGACAGGGGAGATTTCTTTCCCAAAGGGCAGCGGTCCAAGACACGGCGCCTTCTCAGAAGATGGCAAGTACCTCTATCTGGTCAGCGAATTGTCCAACGAGCTCTTTGTCATCGATGTAAAGGAAGAGAAGATCCTCAGCCGGACTTCGGTATTTGAAGATCGAGCCGTGAATTTAAAAGGAAGCGCCGCCCTGCGTTTTGATCCGGATAAGAAGCGTCTTTATATTTCCAATCGGGTAAGAAATGTGCTGTCGGTCTTTGAAGTGAACGGCAAGGATGTCAGACTCTTGCAGAATGTGGGGTGCGAAGGAGATCATCCGCGTGACTTCATCTTAGTTGATGACTTCCTTCTTTGTGCCAACCGCTTCAGCAATGAGGTCGTCTGTTTTACCTTAAAGGAAAACGGTCTGATCGGCGATCCTGTGGACAGGATCTGCATACCGGAGGCCGTATCCCTTCTTCAATAGTGGTACTATTTAGATATGGCAACTATCAGTGCAATTATCGGGGTCATCACCATGACCTTCTCCATTCTGATCTATGAACTGGACATGTTGTGGCTTGTCCTGGATCTGATCGGGATGATCATCGCTTATATCGGTTTAAGAAGAGGAGACAAAAACTGCCGCCTGGGGCTTACTCTGTGTGCTTTGGCAGCCCTCTTTTCTTTCAGTATGATTGCGATCGTCTATTTTATCGGATCGAGGTAAAAAGGAGGATCCTATGTCGCTTATCAGTTGGTATATCCGCTACGATTTCAAAAAGGGAGACCGCAGAAGAGATGCGGGTCTTTCCACACCGCCGGAAATTCAAAGATACGATGACATCGTCTACGGCGACAGTAAAAAATGGCAGATCCTGGATGTCTACCGGCCAAAAGATAAAGCCGGAAAGCTTCCGGTCATCCTCTCCGTCCATGGCGGCGGCTGGGTCTACGGCACCAAGGAGACTTACCAGTTTTACTGCATGGACCTGGCGAAACGCGGTTTTGCGGTGGTCAACTTCACCTATCGGCTGGCACCGGAACATCGCTATCCGGCCCAGATCGAAGATACCAATGCGGTTGTCGAATGGATTTTGAAACACAGCGAAGAATATGGTTTTGATACAGACAACATCTTTGCGGTCGGCGATTCGGCCGGCGGCCATTTGTTGTCGGTGTATACAGCGATGTGCAATGATTCATCGTACGCCGCTCATTACGGCATCGAAATACCAAAAGATTTTCAGTTCAACGCGATCGCCTTGAACTGCGGTGTCTACTATCAGAAAATGCCGAAAGAGAAAAAAGGCATGGACAAACTGCTGGATGATCTGCTGCCAAAGGGATGGACGAAGGAAGATCTGGATTGGCTAAACAGTTATGACAAGATCAGGGAAGGCTTCCCGCCGACCTTTGTCATGAGTTCCAACGGCGATTTCTTAAGAAGCCAGGTCGACATCATCGTGCCGGAATTAGAAAAGCACAAGATCGAACATACGGTGAAGATCTACGGCAATGAACAAAATGTCTTAGGCCACGTCTTCCACTGTAATATCAAAACCAAGGATGCAGCAATATGCAACGATGACGAGTGTGCGTTTTTTAGGGCACACCGGAAGGAGGCAGAATGATCTATAACGAATTCAAAGGCATGAAACTATCCCGCCTGGGCTTTGGCTGCATGCGCTTTATCATGGATAAGGAAAGCGGCAAGGTCGACCAGGACAAGGTCAATGCGATGTTTGATCTGGCGATCAAGGGCGGCGTGAATTATTTTGATACGGCCTATCCGTATCTGGACGGCCAATCGGAAGGTGCGATGGCAACAGCCCTGCGCCGTTATCCGCGCGATTCCTATTATCTGGCCGACAAGTTCCCGGGACATTCCTTACCGGGACCGGTCGACAACATCGCTTTATTCAATATCTCTTTGAAGCGCTGTGAGACCGATTATTTTGATTTCTATCTCTTGCACAACATTACCGAGTGGTCGGTGAAGATCTATGAAAGTGAAGAGTATCATATCATCCCGGACCTTCTGAAGATGAAGGAAGAGGGAAAGATCAGACACTTCGGTTTCTCCTTCCATGGCGGACCGGAATTGCTGGAAGAATTCTTAAGCCGTCATGAGGGCATCTTTGAGTTCGTGCAGATCCAGTGCAACTACCTGGACTGGACGATGCAGGAGGCCAGAAAGAAATACGATATCATCACCAGACACGGTCTGGGTGTCTGGATCATGGAGCCTTGCCGCGGCGGCAAGCTGGCCAATCTCGATGAAGAGAATTCGAAGAAATTAAAGGCATTAAACAATGAGGCCAGCGATGCTTCCTATGCCTTCCGTTTCCTGCAGGATCTGGAGAATGTCAAGGTCATCCTGTCCGGCATGAACGAGACCGATCAGGTCATCGACAATCTTAAGACCTTTGAGGAGCACAAGCCGCTGAGCGAAGTAGAACGAAACGTTTTAGCGGA
>ONXX01000221.1 GCA_900321955.1 uncultured Bacillota bacterium
AAGGCCTTGGATACAGTCGCTACCGACACATTGCATTCTTTTGCGATATCCTTGATCGAGATCATTTTTTATACCAGTTCTATAATTTTGTTTCTAATTCCATCATAATGAGCATCGACTAAACCAAAATCCATTTCCTTATAGGACCATAAGGCTCTGCCGATGTCGAATTGGTCAAATGCCTTGGTGATGCATTCAAACCATTTTTCGCTTTCCGTCGTATCAGCGCGGTCAATGACGCCAAACTCGCCGCAGTAAAGTGGGACACCATACTTTTGAGCGATTTCCACCGCTTCCTTAAACATATCCGTGAAATATGAGACATCGATCATCTCCTCTTCTTTCTTGAAATGATCCTCAAAGCCTTCAAAGACGTTTTCTCTGGTGGCTTTGATATAGTCTCCATACGTATTTTCAAACGGAAGACGGAAATCCGGCTTCATATTGTCGATCCAATAGGCACCCTGATGTGTGAACACCAATGGTGAATAACAATGGAAGTTGTAGACGATGTTCTTGTCATATGGTTCATCGAGATCTTTGATTGCCTCGATCGAGTTATTGTGATAGCCGCCGACCAGAATCTTTGTTTCGGGGGCATGTTTGCGTATCACTTCGATCGTCTTTCTGATGATCCGATTCCATACTTCGCAATAACTCTTGCGGCTGACTTCATTGAGAAGTTCAAAGGCCACGTGTTTTCGGTTAAAACGCTTGGCAAATTCCTCCCAGAGATCATAGAAGATCTGCTGGTAATGTTCGTTTTCAAAGAAGCCGTTTTCGTTTTCTCCCGCATCGAAGCTGAAACCCATCGTCTTATGAAGATCCAGGATCATGTGCAGATTGTATTTTTCACACCAATCGATGCAGTCTTTAATCCGCTTGAAGCCATCTTCACGATAGGTCAGGTCTTCGTTTAAGACCAGTTCGTAATCGACCGGGATACGTACGTGGTCAAACCCCCAGCGGGCAACCCGTTCAAAATCCGCTTCTTTGATAAAGTTGTCGTATCGCTTTTCGCTGTGGTCACATTGTGAGAACCAACCACCGAAATTGATACCGTGCATATACCCTTCAAATCTCAATGTATCTCTCCTTACGAAAGCCTTGGTGACCCAAGGCTGTTTCTTTTAATATTCCAGGTTCAGCTGATCGTCCTTAGAGAAGACGTGGCAGACGTTGCCGTTGAACGTTAAGCCGACTTCCTTGTTGATGTAGTCAACCGGTTTACCTTCTGTCGGGATGATAGCGATGACATCCTTGCCGTCGACATCCAGGTGCAAGTGGCAAGAAGGACCCATTAATTCGGATACTTCAACCTTGCCCTTGATACCGCCGTCGCCTAAAACAATGTGGTCCGGACGAACGCCGAGGATGACATCCTGTTCCGCAACGTTCTTTGCAGCCAGTCTTTCCTGTTTTTCATCAGATAAGACAACTTTGTAGCCATCGGAAATAACTGCATACTTGCCGTTTTCCTTGACCAGTTTTGCATCGAAGTAGTTCATCTGCGGCGTGCCGATGAAGCCGGAAACGAAGAGGTTTCTCGGATGATCGTAGACTTCCTGCGGCGTACCGATCTGCTGGATGAAGCCATCCTTCATAACGACGATACGATCGCCTAATGTCATAGCTTCGGTCTGGTCGTGTGTGACATAGATGAATGTTGTATTGATACGTTTTCTTAACTTGATGATTTCTGCTCTCATCTGGTTACGCAGTTTCGCATCCAGGTTGGACAGAGGCTCATCCATTAATAAGACCTTCGGGTTACGAACGATGGCACGACCGATGGCAACACGCTGTCTCTGGCCACCGGAAAGAGCTTTCGGCTTACGATCGAGATATTGGGTGATATCGAGGATCTCAGCAGCTTCTCTGACTTTTCTGTCGATTTCATCTTTCGGCGTCTTCTTGATCTTCAAGGAGTAAGCCATGTTGTCATAAACGGTCATATGCGGATACAGAGCATAGGACTGGAAGACCATGGCGATATCTCTGTCTTTCGGTTCAACGGAGTTGACTAAGACACCGTCGATATAAAGTTCACCGCTGGAGATTTCTTCCAGACCTGCAATCATTCTCAAGGTCGTGGACTTACCACAGCCGGAAG
>ONXX01000098.1:0-5831 GCA_900321955.1 uncultured Bacillota bacterium
TCGCATTGTACTTAAAATCGATCAGCGTACCGTCAAAATCAAAAGCGGCTGCTTTGATCTCTTCCTTATAATTCATTGATGATCTCTCCTATCAGTTTTCTTTCCTCATCGGATAATTCACGCTTTTCCAGAAGATCCGGACGATTCAACATCGTTTCTTTTAAGGCCATCTTCAGATTGTAACGGGCGATCTCCTTGTGGTTGCCGTTTTGTAAGACATCGGGCACCCGATCGCCGTTGTATTCCACCGGTCTGGTGTATTGGGGATATTCCAATAAACCGTCATTGAAGGATTCTTCCTTCAAGGAATCCGAGGAGATCCCCTCTTCCAGAAGACGCAGAATGCCGTCGATCATGACCATCGAAGGAAGTTCTCCGCCAGTCAGTATGTAATCACCGATGCTTACCTTTTCATCGACATACTTTTCAATGCGGTAGTCGATGCCTTCGTAATGACCGCAGATGATGACAAATTCATCCAGTTTGGAAAGCCGGACCAAATCCTCCTGTTTCAAGGGTTTTGCCTTAGGCGAGGTGAGGACCGTATACGTGTAGTCATTGCTGATATTGTCCAGAAGAGCCCGATGGACCACATCGACCTTCATCAGCATCCCGGCACCGCCGCCGTAAGGCGTATCATCGACGTGATGGTGCTTGTCCATGGAATAGTCACGGATGTTGACGATCTTGATCTCTGCCAGTCCTTTGGCCAGGATCCGCTTGATGATCGAAGCGTTCAGAAAGCCCTCATACATCTCCGGAAACAGAGTCAGGACAGTGATCTTCATAAAAGACCTTCCATCTTGACGATATCGATGCGCTTGTTTTCAAGATCGACATTCTCTACAAAGACCGGCATAAAAGGAACGATATATTCCTTGCCGTCTTCATTCTTATAGATCCTGAGGTTGTTGCTGCGGATGCCCTCTTCGACCTGCAAGACCTTGCCCATCAGAACATTATCCACATAGACATCAAGATCCTTGAGATCGGAGAAATAGTACTCTCCCTTCTTGAGCTTGTGAATATCTTCTTTGGCCTTGTAGAGCATCATGTTCTTGTATTTCTCGACCAGGTTGATATCCTCATGATCCTTAAAGCTGACCAGAAGAAAACCTTTGTGTTGACGATAGCCGTTGACAATAAACGGTTCATGTTTTTCACCGATATAGACGGTAGAACCTTTTTTAAATCTTTCTTTTACAAAATCAGTATAGGAGTCGACTTTAAGTTCTCCCCTGATACCGAAGGTGTTGACAATCTTTCCTATTAATACGTATTCCATACCTAGATTATATTAAAAAAGAGATGATTATTCACCTCTTTACAGGGCCTCAAACTTGATTGAGATCCTCTTGTTTTCGATCTTAGATGCGACCTGCAGCATTTGACGAATAGAATTTGCCATCGAACCTTTTTTGCCGATCAGTCTGGCAATATCTTCACTCGGAGCGTAGACATAGAGAAGCAGTTCGTTCTCGTTGAGAGATTCCATCTGCTTGACCATGACAGATTCCGGTTCCGTGCACAATGGCTTGACGATGTTCAGAAGAACTTTCTCAAGATCAATCATTATTTGCTTTTCTTGGAATCTGCGAACTTCTTCATCGTACCGTTCTTAGCGAGAAGGCTGCGAACAGTTTCCGTCGGAATAGCACCCTGGTTCAGCCAGTTTAATGCTTTTTCTTCGTCAATATTTACGATTGCAGGTTTCTTTGTCGGATCATAAGTACCGATTGTTTCGATGTCTCTTCCGTCTCTGCGGGATCTGGCATCAGCAGCAACGATACGATAGAAAGGCACTTTCTTGGCACCCATTCTCTTTAATCTCAGTTTTACCATAATATCCTCCTGTTAATTATCTGCCTTACTATAATTGCACAAAATAATATAAGAGTCAAGTATTTTTACTTGACTCGTTAGAATAATTTCAAATCATCATCCTGAATTTCAGATCTTTCGGCTTAAACAGACCATCTTGCGAATGAATATATCGAAGCATTTCATCCTGATCCATGATGATCGGCGTACGATGGTGGATCTTTTCAAATTCCCCGGAAGACGCTTTTGTCAGAATGAGGAGCTCATTGGCATCGTTGAAGATACAAGCCAGATAGATGAATTCCTCATCGGTATGGATATAGTACTTCTTCTTTTCCTTGTCCCACTCATAGAAACCGTTGCAGATGACAGCACAGCGCTTGTTTTTAATCTCTGCATAGCTTGGTTTGTCATTGAGGGACTCCACGCGGGCATTGATCTGAAAGGAACGGTTCTGTATGCCCCACTTCATGGTGGTCAGATCGATCTTTGATTCTGCCGGGATGATGCAAAGCACATTGTCGCTTGGAAAGATCTCCCCTTCCTTATACGTCAGGTTGAGCTTTCTGGCACGCTCCTTCAGCTGCTTTCCTTTACGGGAATCCGATGTTTTAAAGTTATAGCGTCCGCACATTACATTCTGAACATCGACTTAAGTGAAGACATGTTTTTGAACAGTTTCTTCATCTTGTCGTACTGGTTGCAAAGCTTGTTGACATCTTCCACTCTGGTGCCGGAACCCCTGGCGATTCTTCTTTTGTGGGAGGAACGCATGATGGAAGGATCTTCCCTTTCCGCCGGTGTCATTGACTGAATGATCGCCTTGATGCGTTTCAATTCCGCATCGGCATCCGAATCGTTGATGGCACTGGCCATATCCGACATGCCCGGAAGCATCTTCATGATGGAAGAAAGAGGACCGAGCTTTCTGGACTGTTCGATGGAACCCAAGAGGTCATCCATCGTGAATTTTCCTTCCATGAGATGGTTGGCCATCTCTTCCGCCTTTTTCATATCCATCTCTTCCTGTGCCTTTTCGACAAAAGAGACGACATCGCCCATGCCTAAGATTCTCTGGGCAAGACGGTCCGGATAGAAGGTCTCCAGATCGGAAATCTTTTCACCGACACCGGTAAATTTGATCGGCACGCCGGTTACCGCTTTGACGGATAAGGCAGCACCGCCTTTGGAATCACCATCGAATTTCGTGATGATCAAACCTGTCACTTGAAGCAGATCATTAAAGGCATTCGCCACATTGACGATATCCTGACCGGTCATTGCATCGACCGTCAGTAAGATCTCTTCCGGATGGATGAGGTCTTTGATGTCCTTTAATTCCTGCATCAGTTCTTCATCGATCTGCAAACGGCCGGCTGTATCGATCAAAGCTGTGTCATAGCCCTTTTCTTTGGCATAGGCTATGCCATGTTCAACCTGGTCAAGAACCTTGACATCCGTGCCTTCCGAATAGACTTCGACATTGATCTGTTTGCCCAGTGTCTGTAACTGTTCAATGGCTGCCGGACGAATGATGTCGGCAGCGATCAGGATCGGTTTTCTGCCCTGCTTCTTCAATAATGCAGCCAGCTTTGCCGCCTGAGTCGTTTTACCTGTACCCTGCAAACCGACGATCATGATCGAAGTCAGACCGCTTTCAGCGAAATGAAGGCTGTTGTCTTCATCTCCTAAAAGATTGATGAGTTCATCATGGACGATCTTGACTAAAAGCTGTCCCGGTTCGACTGAATTGAGGACATCCTGACCGATCGATTCCTGACGGACCTTCTCCAAGAAGTCTTTGACGACTTTATAGTTGACATCCGATTCCAGTAAGGCAACTCTGATCTCTTTCAGAGTTTCTTCCATATTTCGTTCAGAGAGTTTTCCTTTGCCCTGAACATTCCGCAGTGTTTTTGTTAATTTTTCCTGTAATGAATCAAACATACTCTTATTATAGTACAAAAAAAGAATATCCCCGCATTTGCGGGGATATTCTAGGAAACGATCGTCACAGAGTTTCCGATCAGGTTGACGTGATAGTAGACCGTGTCTTCTTTTTCAAAATTATTTGCCTGAAGACGTCCGGAGATGGCTATCATCTGTCCTTCCTGGTAATCAGCCTCTGCCAAACTTCGAAACAAGGCGACCTCAAAGATTTCGGATCCGTCTTCCGCATCTCTGCCACCTTTGTTTACCCGAAGTTTCAGACGGCACAACGGCAAACCGCTGGCAGTTTCTGCCTTTTCCGGTGAGCCAATGATCCGTCCGACCAGATAAAATCCGTTCATGCTCCTCCTTTCTCTTACCTGCTCTTTCAGTCTAAGGCAGAGAAAGGCTTCTGGATTCTCATTTTCTTCTCACTTTTTTCCACTTTTTCCACAAAAGAAAAGAGGGACAAGTCCCTCTGTATCTTATTCTTCTTCCTCGTCTTTGAGGTAGACTTCCCTTGGCTTGGAGCCATTGGCCGGGCCGATGACCCCGCGGTCTTCCAGAGTATCAATGAGTCTGGCCGCCCGGTTGTAGCCAATGCCGAAACGCCTTTGCAGCAAGGAAGTGGAAGCCTTCTGCTGCGCTTTGACAAACTCGACGACATCGTCATAGAGAGAATCCTGCGAATCGGCGTTGAGAGAAGTTGCTCCCATGACCGTCGTACCGGACATATTGGTCAAAAATTCATAGTAGGAATCTTCGTATTCCGGTTTGGCCTGTTCCTTGACAAAGGAGGTCACCTTGCTGATCTCTTTATCCGTGACATAGACGCCCTGCAGACGGATCGGTGCTGTTTCGCCCTGCGGATAGTACAGCATATCGCCGTTTCCTAAGAGGCGTTCTGCACCCGTCTGGTCAAGGATCGTTCTGGAGTCGATCGAAGATGCGACCGCAAAGGAGATCCTGGACGGGATGTTGGACTTGATCAGACCGGTGATGACATCGGTCGAAGGACGCTGCGTCGCAACGATCAGATGGATACCGGATGCACGTGCCAGCTGCGTAATACGCTGTATGGATAATTCGACATCCTTGCCGGCGATCGCCATCAGGTCGGCAAGCTCATCGATGATAACAACCATGAACGGCAGTTTATTCATCGGTTCCTCGCCCTGTTTCAGATTGGCGTTGTATTCATCGACCCACAGAAGATGCGGAATATCCTTATAAGGCGTAAATTCAACTTTCTTCGGATCGACCAGAACCAGTTTGACATCGTACGGATTGCATCTCAGTAAAAAGGAAGTGATGATCGAGTTGATACAGACCGATTTACCTGAACCCGTCGCACCGGCAATCAGAAGGTGCGGCATCTTGGCCAGGTCACAATAGACCGGCTTGCCCATCAAATCCTTGCCGAGACAGAAAAGCAGATCGACCTTTCGCTTTTCCATCGGCACATTCTTGATCAGATCCAGCATGCGTACCGGAACCGGTTCAACGTTCGGTATTTCAATACCGACCGCGCTTCTGCCCGGAATCGGCGCTTCAATACGGATGTCTTTTGCCGCCAGTTCCATTTTGATATTGTCGGAGATGTTCATGATCTTATTGATCTTGACGGAAGAATCCGGCTTGATCTCAAACTTGGTGACAGAAGGCCCGATATAGGTATTTAAAAGCTGTGCTTCGATATTGAAGTTCTTTAAGATCTCGATGACCCTTTCTCCCTTCACCGCAGCGGAAGTCTTGTTCACGCTGGATGATGAGGAAGACGGCGCATCGAGGAATTCGTCGTAAGGTTTCGGCAGATGATAGGCTGAACTGGAACGCTTGCGCCGCAAGACTTTCTGTTCGTTGCTTTCAGCCGGCTTTTCCGTCAGGATATCCGTCTTCACCTCTTCCTTAGGTGTGTTTTCTCTCTTCTTATACTGATCGCCATAGATCTCTCTTTCATTCAGATTGATGAATGTCGGCGAATTGGACAGGACATTGTCATGTTTCTTTCGAACAGGAGCTTTGACTTCTTCGACCACCGGTGGCTCTTCCACTTCGACTTCCAGTTTTTCCAGAAGGGC
>ONXX01000098.1:5888-11945 GCA_900321955.1 uncultured Bacillota bacterium
GACGGGCCCGTCTTTCCTCTTCTGCCTTCTGGGCAGCGATCCTTCTTTCTTCTCTGTGACGCTTGACTTCCTCGTGTTTTTCACTGGAGAAGTCTTTGACATCGTTGAAAAGATTCCGATAGACCTGTGCCGGAACGATCAGGATAGCTGCAATGATGAATAAAAGGATATCGATGATCAGCGTGCCGGTCCTGGTCAGAAGTGAAGTGAAGATGACGTAGAGGAAGTTTCCGAATAAACCGCCGGTCATCGTGATCGCTTCATTTGACGCAATCAAGGCAAACGTTGCCTTGAGATACTCACCCAGTTGAACGAAATTAACCGTCTGTGCCAGGATGTAGGCATTTAAAAGGATGACAAAGGCATTAAGCACGAAAAGACCGGAAACGGTCTTTGCGGATTTCGGATACTTTTTCTTGAAGAATACCGCATAAATGCCATAAGCGAAGACACTTAAAAGCGGAACGATGTACAAGGAACCGAAGAGATAGGAAAGCAGGTTATTGAAAAAGATGCCAAGCGTTCCCATCTTGGATACAGTGAAAAAGATGAGCACAGTCACCAGTAAAGAAACGATCAGCCAAACGGTCCGGATCGTCTCTTCTCTTTTTGCCAGTTCTTTC
Source organism: uncultured Bacillota bacterium (assembly GCA_900321955.1). The sequence continues at coordinate 6,512 of ONXX01000098.1, forward strand.
TTAGTTTTCCTTGCCACTTTCTTCACCCAGATTGATCTCTACGATTGCCGGCAGAATCATCGGAGCCTTCCCGGTCGTCTTTAAAACATAGCGGGAGATCAGCTCTCTGGCTTCCATTCTGACCTGCATATTTTCATAAGTACCTTCTTCGACATTCTTTTCAATTGTCGAAATCAGGATATTTCCGATCTCCGCCAGAATATGATCGGCATCTTTCAGGTAGATGACACCACGGCTTTGAATATCCGGTCCGCCGATGATCTTCTTGCTCTTGAAATCCAAGACGACACCGCAGATGATGGCGCCGTCGGTCGAGAGCTTTTCTCTGTCCCTCAGCACCATGCCGGAAACATTGCGCATATCGGAAGAGTCGATTGCCTTGTCTTCCAGTTCGATCTGTTCACTCGTTGAAGCAAGCCTGCTTCCCTCAAAGGAAGCAAACTGGCCGTTATCCAGAATGATGATCTTGTCCGGCGTATAGCCCATATCCACTGCGATATCGGCATTGGAGATGAGGTTGGAATAATCGCCCTTGATCGGCAGATAGTATTTCGGTCTTATCAGATACAGCATCATCTTGAGGTCTTCGATCGATGCATGCATCGAAAGGATCTCTTTTGCGTTGAGCTTGACGATGGAAACGCCGGCTTTATACAAGTCGTTTTCCATAGCGGTCGCGTCCTTTTCCGTACCCGGAACGACCGGCGAAGCGATGATCACGATATCGGAAGCTCTGAGTTCAATCACGCCGTCTTCGCCGATGGCGATGTTGTTCATCAGCTTGAAGACCTGGTTGCCTGAACCGGATACGACAACGACGACATCCTTGCGGTCGTTGCTGTATTCTTCCTTGGAGATGATGACATTGCGCGGGATCTTGTAGTAGCCCATGTCGTCAACCATCTTGAGCAGTTTGACGTGTTCCTCATTATAGAAGTAGACCTTGCGCTTGTATTTGCTGGCAAGCTCCAAAACTTCCATAATGCGGAAAAGGTTTTGCCGATACAAGGTGATCAGAAGACGGCTTTCGCTTTCTTCAAAGTAATGTTCGACATGATCGGTGATTCTGTGTTTCGGTGCGGTGTAGCCTACCCTGTTGGAACCGCCTGACTCCGACATCAGAACCAGAACGTTTTTCTGCCCCAGATTGGACAGAGCGTTGATATCCATTGAGAAAGCTTTGTTTAAAAAGTCGTAATCGAAGATAAACTCCGAAGTATAAACGATCATGCCTGAATCTGTTTCAAAAGCAAAACCGACGCCATCGGCAATCGACTGCATGACCGGGAAGGTATGCACGATATGATTTGCCACTTTGAATGTGTCGTTGCGCTTTACGATATGGATGTGCTTATTGCGCAGTTTATAGGCTTTGAAATCTTCTTCCAGCAGTTTGGCCGTCAGTGCTGTCGCATAGACTTCAAAATCGGCCTGCGTCAGAAGATGCCCCAGAGCGGACATGACATCGTCATGGCCATGTGAGATAAAGATACCCTTGACTCTGTCTTTGTGTTCCAGAAGATAGGTAAAATCCGGAATGATATATTCGATACCGAGCTGTTCGCTTTCGCTCGGATATTTGAGACCGGCATCCAGCACGAAAATGTCTCCATCTATTTCCACGAGGTACATGTTCTTGCCATCTTCGTCAAGACCGCCAAGTGCCATTAAACGTATTTTCTGCACTGATTATATTCCTCCAAAATTCATCTAAAATTATAGCATAGTTTTGCTTTTCATATGGTCCTAATCAAGAAGTCTGAGCCTGCCGTCTTTCAGCTCATAGACCTTATCGGCAACTTCCTCAATAAACTTTCGATCGTGACTTATGGAAATGATCGTTCCTTTAAAATCACAGAGAATCTGCCGGATCTTAGGACCGGATAAAGGCGACAGATTTCTTGTCGGTTCATCCAGCAGAAGGACTTCATTGCCCGACAGAATCATCTTGACCAGCAGGATCTTGCATTTCTGGCCTTCCGAAAGTTCTTTGATCTTGTGTTCCATCTCTTCACTGGTAAAGCGAAGTGCTCCCAGAAAAGATCGGACCTTGCCTAATTCTTCCCTTTTTCTGCCGTCCCAGAGATACTCGATCGGCGTGATCTCATTATCCAGGAGTTCATCATAGTTTTGCGGCATGTAGCCGATGGAAACACCTTCCAAGTCTTTCATGAGCTCATAGATCCTTTTTAAAAGCGTCGTCTTGCCCGAACCGTTGTCGCCGATGATGCAGATCTTGTCTTTGCCGAAAACCTTCAGATCGATGTTCTGACCGAGCAGTTTATCCTTGGCATATAAAGCATCGATATGGGCATCGAGGATCACTTTATTGGGATTGATATGAACCTCATCAAAGAAGATATCGATCGCTTCTTCCGGTTCATAGGTCTCCAGAAGATTTTCCTTCTTTTTCTCAAGGACCTTCTCCTGGGCTTTGACGGCATGCATCTTCTTTTTCAGAAGCTGACCGCCGTGGGGATCCTGCCGCGAGATCGTTGTCTGACGGTATTCCACTTTCTGGTAGATCTGCCGCCACTTGTCCATCTGCTTCTTCAATTCGGAACGCTGTTTGGCGGCGATCATGTTGTTGCGTTTGATATATGCCAGACGCTCTTCACTGTAAGTCTGATAGTCGGTTCCGGCATAAGACATGTGCGGTTCGCTTTTTCTTTTCAGCTGTTCCAGATGCAGGATGCCGTTGGCGCAGTTGGACAAAAGCGTCTCATCGTGAGAGATGAAGATCATCGGCAAACGGGTGGCGATCATGAACTCTTCCAGCCAGATCAAAGTCTTTAAATCCAGGTCATTGCTGGGCTCATCCAGCAGTAAGATGTCCGGATCTTCATATAAGATCTTCAGCAGCATGATCCTGACTCTCTCGCCGCCGGACAACGTCTTCATTTTCCGATCGTCGATCAAAGAAACATCGATGTCGATCGACGGGATCAGGGTATAAAGGTGATTGTAGTCCAGATCCTCATCGATGTAGTCGATGACGCTTTTCTCCATCTCTTTCGCATTTAGTTTCTGGGGCAGATAGCCGATCCGCTCATCGCAGTCAACGCTTCCCGAAAAGGTCACATAGGAATCCACATCGATGCCGGCCATGATTTTCAGCAGCGTCGATTTGCCATTCCCTTCTTCTCCGATTAAAGCGATCTTGTCCCCTTTTTCCAATACAAAAGAAAAGTCCTCAAGGAGCTTTCTTCCTTTTAACGTCGTAATGGTAAGATGATTTATTTTAAGCATGTGAAATGATCTCCTTCTTCGCTTTAAGAACGATTAAAACCTATTCAAGCGATCAATAAGTTTTCAGGAAATCAATTCTTCATGCTCTCACTTCCCCTTTTATTCGACCATTTCTCCGTTCAGAGAAAAGGACATCACCTGTGTGATCTTTACTTTGACAATATCACCGACTTTAACATTGTTTCCGGTGAAATTGACCAGTTTATTTTCCGGTGTGTAGCCGGAATAGACATTGGAATTGCGCTTGCTCAGGCCATCGACCAGTACTTCAACAACCTGATCCTTGAATTTCTGGTTGTTTTTGTTGGCATAATGCGCAACCAGTTCATTGAGCCTCTGTAATCTTTCTTCCTTGACCTTGCGGTCGATACTGTCTTCCATCGATGCAGCCGGGGTCCCTTCCCTTGGCGAAAAGATAAAGGTAAAGGCATTGTCGTATTCGCAATGTCTCACCGCACTCAAGGTATCTTCAAAAGCTTCATCCGATTCATTCGGGAAACCGACAATGATATCCGTCGTAAAGGCAAAACCCGGAAGTTCTGCTTTCAGCTTATCAAATAAAGCCAGATATTCCTCTCTGGAATAACGGCGGTTCATCTTCTTTAAGATCTGCGTATTGCCGGATTGGATCGGCAGATGGATGTATGGCATGATGTTCTTGTTGTTTTTGATGGCCTGAATCATCGTGTCATCAAAATCCCACGGATGGGAAGTCATGAAACGGATCCTGGCGATGCCGGTCTTAGCCACATCTTCCAGAAGATTGCCGAAGGTGTAATCGATCTTCAGATCCTTGCCGTAGGCGTTGACGTTCTGGCCTAAAAGGCAGACTTCCTTATAGCCCTGTTTGACAAGCTCTTCGACCTCGTAGATGATGTCTTCCTTATAACGTGAACGTTCCTTGCCTCTGGTATAAGGCACGATGCAGTAGGAACAGAACTTATCGCAGCCGTACATGATGTTGACCCAGGCTTTGTGGGACATGAAACGGGTGACCGGAACAGACTCGATGATCTCGCCCATCTTGGAAAAGACCTCGATCTTGCGTTTCTTGGTCGTCAGAACTTCATAGATCAGTTTCGGCAAAGACGTAATGTTGTGAGTGCCGAAAACGATATCGACCTGGCGGTACTTTTCCATGATGATCTTGACCGTTTCTTCTTCCTGAGCCATGCAGCCGCCGATGCCGATGATCAGATCGGGATTCAAAGTCTTCAGACGCTTCAATGCGCCGACTTCGCCCAACACTTTCTCTTCCGCGCCCTGTCTGACATCGCATTCAAAAGACCGGCCATGGTCTCCGAATCACGCTGATTGGCCTGACAGCCGTGTGTTATGATATAAAACTTCTTTCCATCTCCCAAACCGATGTAGGCAGGATCAAGAAAAAAATCGAGTTTCTCGGAAACTTCCTTATTTCTCTTTCTGGCGTCATTTAAAGAGGGTAATCTATAGTCTTTTTTCATACCCTATTATTGTAATGAAAAGCCATAAAAAAACCAAGTTTGGTACTTGGTTTTATAATGATAATGCTGAGACCGGGCATGTTGCAACGCAAGCACCGCAATCAATGCAAGTTTCTTCGTTACATTTGGATTTGCCTTCTTCATCTAATTCAAGAGAAGCAGTCGGGCAAACGCCTGTACATGCGCCACAGCCGATGCATAAATCACGATCAACTTTTACTGGCATAACAACCTCCTTTTAAAACAAAATCATTATATCATGTGCAATTGGAGGTTAGTAAAGGCTAACCGTACCCTAATCCTCACGTATCTGTAAGGACAGGAAATCGAGCTGATCCTGGTCGACCGTGCTTGGTGCATCAGCCATCAGATCGTAAGCTGTCGCCGTCTTCGGGAAGGCAACAACATCCTTGATGTTGTCGGTTCCGCTTAAGATCATGATCAGTCTTTCAATGCCGATACCGACACCGCAGTGCGGCGGAGCACCGTAATCAAAGGCTTCAATAAAGAAACCGAACTTATTCTTGATCTGTTCCTTGGTCAGGCCAAGCGCATCAAAGACCTTTGCCTGCATTTCTGAGTTATGGATTCTGACCGAACCGGAAAGCAGCTCGTAGCCGTTTAAGACCAGGTCATAAGCACGGGAATAACAGTTTGCCTTGTCATCGATCAGCTTGTCAACATCCTCATCCCTTGGTGCGGTGAACGGATGGTGAGCA
>ONXX01000139.1 GCA_900321955.1 uncultured Bacillota bacterium
TCCACATGACCTCCAAGAAGACTTATGACGGCGGCTACGTCGGCTTGGACGAAGCCCAGCTGATCACCATGCTAGAGGAGATCCGGTCTCTGTAATTCTTGTCTATGGCAAAAAAGAAGCGCTTCAGGATTACCCGCAAGATGAAGCGGTATATGGGCATCGCCCTTGCCTTACTCATCATCGCATCGGTCGTCTACGGCTATTTTCATCAGCCGCAATATAAAATCGAGCCCTCTCCCATTTCGGAGAAACACGAGGCCGTCTACCAGTACATCCACGATGGCGACACTGCCGTCTTTTTCCTCGACAACAAAGAAAAAGTCATCGTCCGCTTTTTGGCTGTCGATACGCCGGAGATCGGCGAAGAAGGCTACGAAGAAGCCAAGCGCTTTACCGATACCACTTTGGAAAAGGCAAGTAAGATCATCATCGAACTTGACCCCAACTCCGAGCGCTACGACAAGTTTGACCGTCTCTTGGCCTGGGTGTGGGTCGATGGCGAACTGATGCAGGAAAAGCTCTTAGAAAACAACTTGGCACAACTCAAATATCTCTTTCACGATTACCTGTATATCGAATATTTAGAAAATCTACCGAAAAATGTGACGCAATAGATTCCTTTGTTTACTTGATAGATGAAAGGAGAACGATATGGATGACGACAAGATCATAGACCTTTACTGGAACCGCGATGAAAACGCCATCGCCGAAACCAGAAACAAGTATGAAAACTACTGTTTTTCTATTTCCCGCAACATCCTGCACAACCAGCAGGACTGCGAAGAAACCTTAAACGACACCTATCTGGCCTTATGGAACGCCATACCGCCCCACCACCCATTGAATCTTTCGACCTTTATCGGCAAGATCTGCCGCCGGCTCTCCATCAACAAGTGGCGGTCCTTATCGGCAGACAAACGCGGCGGTGGTCAGGCAACGCTGTCTTTTGAGGAACTGGAAGCCTGCATTAGCGATCATACTTTAAATCAGAACGCCAAGGATACGGTCCTGGCGGATACCATCAATCAGTTTTTGTCCGAACTCAAGGAAAGCGATCGGAAAGTTTTCGTCTGCCGTTACTGGTATTTTGACAGCATTGAAGACATTGCAGCCCGCTTTTCCTTCAGTCCATCCAAAACCAAGATGATCTTAAAACGCACAAGGGATAAGTTAAAAGACTATCTCACAAAGGAAGGAGTCATGTCATGAAGAGTGATAAATTAGTCGATGCGATCGGCATGATCGACGATACCTATATTGAAGAAGCACACAGCCCTGCCAAAAAGAAAAAGAAATTTCAGTTTGAACTCAATTGGGCATTGACCGGCAAGATCCTCGCCGGCGCCATGGCCGTCCTATTAGCCATCACCATTTTGCCAAGCCTCATCTCCCCGTATAAGGAATCCTCCTATTACTACGAACAGGATTACAAAGGCGATTCCGCTCCTGCGGCAAGCCCAAGCTACGCCAGCGGCGGTGCCTCCTATACCTACAGCGATCAGGAATCCATGATGGTGGCAGATGAGGCAAAAGAGGAACCGATGGAAGCCGGAGGCAACTATGAGCAAGCCAATAATAATCTCAGGCAGAATAAAAAGCTGATCCTGACCGCTTCGATGAATCTGGAGACCCAGGACCTGGATACCTTACTCGAAAAGATCCTTTCAGCCGTATCGGAAGAGGGCGGCTATGTCCAGTCTTCCTCCACCGGCAACCGCAACGGCAACAACCGTTACTACAGTGCCACCATCCGCATCCCGGCCCAGAACTATGATGCCTTCTTAGCCAAGATCAAGGAATCCGGCAATACGACTTACTATTCGCAGGAAACCAAAGACGTCACCGATTCCTACACGGATATCGAAGCGCGTCTCACTTCCCTGAAAGCCCAGGAAGCCAAAGTCCTGGAGTTCTACGACAAGGCAGAAACCATCGAAGATCTGATGGCTGTGGAATCCCGCTTATCGGATATCCGCTATGAGATCGAATACTATGAGGCCCAGATCAAAAACTACGACCTTTTAGTTTCCTACTCCACCTTGAATCTGACCGTCAATGAAACCAAGGTCTATACGCCGGTCTCCCAGAACTTCTTCGCCAGACTCGGCCGTTCCTTCACCAACGGTTTCTCCAACTTCGTTGACGGCATCGGTGATTTCATCATCGACATCGTCTACAATATGTGGACCATCCTTCTTCTGATTGCCTTAGGCTTTGGCGCCTACAAGCTCTACAAGTTCTTGCGCAATCGAAAGAAAGCCTAAACAGTTCTCTATGTGAAAGGGTATCGCAGCTGCGATACCCTTTCTTTTTGTCTTTGATGTATCTTTTACTCTTTTGCCAGGCCTTCGATGAGAAGGCAGTTTTTCATTTCCCTGAAGAGCTTACTTGGGACAAGCAGCTTGGAATTGACCAGACCACCACCGACAATGACCTCTTCCTGCTTCATCACTTCTTCATCCACTCATCCACCAGAATCATATAGTGCTCCGGCAAACCGATCGGGGTGATCGAACCGTATTCCGTCTCACACTCCTCACATACCCGATTCAAATCCGCAAAGCTCACCTTCTTGGCGTCCAGAGGATTTCGCACCTTGGCATTCATATTGGCCCGCTTGCCATAAGGAACGACCAGAGCCGCAAATTTCGATTCTTCCCCGCGTATGCCTTCCACCACCAGACAATTGAGTTCCTTTTCATAAGGAACACCATATTCCCTGCTCAGGGATTCGCCATCCGCAAAGGCCGGATCGATTTGCGCCACTTTAATCCGATCTTCATAGCCGTGATTCTTAATATAGTCATAGACCGTTTTCGGCAAAAGATCCTTTCGCTCCTCAATCTTGCCAAATTCCAGTTTCATCCATCATTCCCCTTCAAAACGAAAGCTTTCATCACTCGGATCCAAGGCAATCAATTTGTTTTTATTTAAGCTTACATGCAGAATCTTATTCTCATCTTCAACGGAGCTAAAGACCACATAAAAGGAAGAATCACAATCCCCAAGCGTTTCATGCACGATCTCTTTTACGTGATATTCCCCTTTATAGGCGTTGCCATAGACCTGCAGTGTCTCTTCCCAAAGATCGAAGGTGTTGTATTCTTTATCCCGCCAATACCCCTGTAAGAGCTTAAGGACTTCCTCATCGGAAAAGGCTGTTTCTTTTGTGACACGTATCTCTTCTGTGCCATCGGAAAACCATACATCAAGCAATCCTTCTTCCTTTATCGGCGACAAGAGCTTTTCCGCCAGAGCATTGACGATCGCAAAGCCGCCTTCCGGAAAGACCCGGTCATAGTCCAAAGTAACGGAATCAAGGTATTTTCCCTTTTCATCACAAAAGGTCATCGTTAAATTCGTACTCGGCGCATCCAGGGCATACTCCTCCGGTTCCGGCAAGTCGGTCCAGGCGGAAAGATTGTAGGTACGGATATACTCTTCCAGTTCTCTGATTAAGCTATCTTCCACGCGGTAAAGCTTATACAGATCGTAATAGCGGCCTCCCTGATGGTCTTCGGCGATCAAACAAAACTGACCTGCTTCGTCTTTCTTGATCATACGGGAGACAGAGGTGTCCTCCATACCGCCGCCGTAGTAATACGCGATCGAAAGAAGCTTCTCGTAAGGGACCGCCATCTTCTGATAATCCTCAACGGTTTTGGCTTTCTTTTCCTGCTTAAAAAGATCCTTAAACATAAAGATGCCTCCCAGGACGGCTATCAATATCAGTGCTGTCACAATGATCGTTTTCTTTTTCATATTTTTTAAAAAGACTGCACCGCAAAGGTACAGTCTTTGATCTGCTTATAACTGAGCCTTGCCCAGGCAATAGGTCTGAACAACGGAATAGTCATCGTTTAAGACGACAACGTCGGCATCAAAGCCGGCCTTGATGCGTCCCTTGTGATCATCCAGATGCAGGTAGCGCATCGGGTTGATGGTTGCCGCATCCAGTGCCACTTCAAACGGAACCAGCGCCTTTTCAACCAGGATCTTCAAGCCTTCATTGACCTTTAAGGTTGAACCGGCCAGCTGTTTCTTGCCGGTGGTGATGTGGGCAGAACCATCCGGATAGATCTCGACATCCTGACCGCCGAAGTCAAAGACCGAACCGACCGGATAACCCTTGCACATGAGCGAATCGGTGACCATGACAGCGAAGTTCTGCTTCTCTCTAAAGAAGATATTTAATGCTGCCAGTGTCGAATGGTTGCCATCGCAGATGCATTCCGCATAGGTGTCATGGCTCCGAAACGCTGCACCAACCGCACCATTGGCACGATGGGACAGACCGGTCATGCCGTTATAGGTGTGGGTGAAACCCTTGGCACCATTGGCCAATGCCAGCATCGCTGTTTCATAAGTGGTATCGGTGTGGCCGATGGAGACACAGACATTGGTCGCTGCACAATATCTGGTCAACGCGAAATCCTCGTCATGTTCCGGTGCCAAAGTGATGATCTTGATCAGATTGCCGCAGGCTTCCTGATACTCCTTGAATTCTTCCACCGTACCCTTGACGATGTATTCTTCCGGCTGGGCACCCTTGTATTTGACATCGAGGTAAGGACCTTCGAAGTGGATACCGATGATCTCGGCGCCTTCCGGATTCTCCTTCTTGACTTCCGCAATCTCAGCAACCGCCTTCTTTAAGGTATCGTGAGCCTGTGTCAGCGTCGTCGGACAGAAACCGCAGACACCCTCTTTCGGAAGATCCTTCATCCAGTTTCTTAATCCGTCTTTGCCGCCGGCTGTCGCATCATAGCCATGGTAACCATGGGTATGAAGATCATAGAAACCCGGAACGATCCGTAAATCGCCGTAATCTTTATCAACCGGCTTTTCATTGTATTCATAGACTGCCTTGATCTTGCCGTCTTCGATCTCGATCTGGGCAGGCATCAGGGTTGATGCAATATAAACTCTAGTACTTTGAATGATCATTTTACTTATCTCCTCATATTTAATGATACCACCAAAAAATGTGTATAATGGAAATGGTAAGAGGTACTAACGCATGCCAAACAGAAGAATCTTAAAAGCCAGCGATCTATCCGGAATTTTCATCTTCCAGGATGCGAAACGCGGCACGATATTTTATGATATTTTCACGCGCAAGGGGTACATTCTGACCTCCTCGGATGTCAGGACCTATACCATCTATACGGCCATGTTCCCGCTGTGCATTGTCATCGCCTTATTCTCTGTATCCTTATTCAAGATCAATTATTTCTCGGCATTTTTGATCTTTGTGGCTTTATATTTACTGGCCAGCGCCTATTTCCGCTTCACCTTCTTCTATAAATTACCGGTGGCGGAACGCTGGAAACCGGCCAAGCGGGAATCGATCTTCATGTATTTCGCCAGAGGCTTCTCCAAGCAGCGCCTTCTGATACTGATCGTTCTGCTGTTAGCCCTGACAATCCTCATGCCGATCTACGCCAACATGGAACACTATGAAGGCGTCAACCTCTATGCGACCTACATCGTCGCCATCGTGACCGGCATCATGTTTATCATCGTCACGATCTCATTATTCTTAAAACAGAAACACAATTATTAAAGACAACCGCAGCGATGCGGTTTTCTGATGCCTAAAATTTTTAAAGGAGAGCTGAGCTCTCCGTTTCTTATTGAAATTTGATATCTGCCGACTGCAAGGCCTTTTCCAGGACCCTCATCGTCTCCAGGGTGAAGGCATTGAGTTCCTGTGCCTTCTCCAGGTCCATATTGTTATAGAGTTTCTTGAACGCCACATACTCATCGTAGTGCGGCACATCCGGATGTTTGTTGAGACAATACTCTTTGACCTCACCGCTGTTGTCAACATGTTTGACCTTGGCAATGACACTCGATGCATCATCGCAGCGTAAGTATCCCTTATCACCCTGGATGCAGACCAATAACGGAGCCTTACAATCCTTGGCGGAGATGCAGTTGGCCTTAAACTTGCCGTAATCCATGACCAGAACACCG
>ONXX01000057.1 GCA_900321955.1 uncultured Bacillota bacterium
GCAAGAGTATTCTGCTTATTTGTTTTGGTTTCCGCCCTTATTATCTGACTTCTTAATGCCATTGGTAATTGCATTCTTTGCATGTGTAGACATAAATATACTTAGGTGCTTCACGTTCTGCAAGATGGTTTTCGTATGCATAAGCAGTACATTGCCCGCCACATCGCGGACATTTTCCACCGATTGGAAGTATAATCCCGTTCATGCCTGATAAACCGCCGTTTACAGTTTCAAACTTGTTCTCGGGCAGAATTTGATTTTCTTTTTGTTTTCCATTTAATAACACCTTCGGTAATAGAATATGCGTTTTTTTCATAATGCCACAATCGATTAAATCTCAAGTCTTGAATCAAAGGTGAGCCTCCCATAAGCTAAAGACCTATTGGTTTCTTAAGAAGTCTGATATTTAAGCTTCTGTTTCATCATCTCACTTGATTATCTTTTATACTCGGAATACAGTAAAATAGAAGTTAGAGGATGCTAACTCCTTTTCGAATCTCGTAATTCTATCGGATGATGACTGAAATTCTGAAAGCGTTCTTCATGAAAGACAAGGAAAACATACAGGAGGATATTAACTATGCTTGTAACAAAGCTCATCGCAGAAGGTCTTGTGCTGGGTCTTTTCTTATATCTTATCTGCGCGTTTGGCATACGCAACGGGGCTATCGGTATGGTCCATCTTTACGATCTGAAGGTACAAATAAGAGTTATTGAACTTGGCCTGACGACAGCTGAAAAAATCAGGAAACAGAGTGTGTGCTTTCGAAGCCTGTGCCTTCCGGGCTATCTGATCTACGTGCTCATCTGCGTGTACGTGTTCAACGGAGCACGTGGCTTTTGGCCGGGTTTCTGGCAGGGTTTTGTGATCCTGTCCATTATGAATCTGATCGACCGTATCCTGATTGATGAATACTGGGTAGGCCATACCAAAGACTGGATCATTCTGGGTACGGAAGATCTCAGACCATATATCACGGCAAAGGACAAGGAAAAGAAATGGATCACAGGAACATTGGGCATGGCTCTCATCGCTGCCGCTCTCTCTGGGATCATGACGCTTTTTCTGAAATAAGGAGGCCATAAATATGCAATTTGATGAAATGGGCAATCCATCGGGACAAACGCTGATGCTGTTACCGGGGACGGCTTGCGACTATCAGACAAACTTCGACAAAGTGCTGGATCGGCTGGGTGAGAAATACCATTTGATCTGCGTTAATTATGATGGCTTTGATGGAAGCGACTTAATCTTTCCGGATATGATTACGGTCACCGAAAAGATTGAACGCTACATCAAAGAAAAATATAACGGCCGTCTGGATGGCGCGCTCGGTTCTTCCTTAGGCTGCAGTTTTGTCGGGCAGCTGATTCAAAGGGAGAACGTCCACCTTGACCACGGGATCTTCGGCAGTCCGGATCTGGACCAGAGCGGAAAGTTCAGTGCCTGGCTGCAGTCAAAACTCGTTGTGCCGCTTCTGACCAGCTTTACCAAGAGCGAGAAAAAGAGGACAAAATCGAAAGAAAAGCTCAAGAGCTTTTTTGAGATGGATGATGAGACAGCCAACCGTTTCATGGCTTGTTTCTCCAAGTTCAATCCGGAGTCGATCAAAAATGAATATTATACGGATCTGCTCACCTGGCTCAAAGATGATATCCACGTAGAAGGCACCAAGGTCCATTTCATCTATGCCAAGAAAATGGGTGAAAAGTATCTCAAGCGCTATAAAAAGTATTTCAGGGATCCGGAGATCCGGGAATTTGATATGCAACATGAACAGTGGCTTTTCGGTGGTGAACAGTATACCGCACCGGTGCTGAAAGCGATCGATGAGTTTATGGAATACAAAAAATAGAGAAAAAGGAACATGAAAAATGGTTACTCTGATTCTGACGTTATTGATGTGCTTTCTGCTGTTTCTGATGATCTGGTCGGCAACGTACTTCTATCCCTGGACGGGTCTTTTAGAATTCTTCCCCACGGATATCAAAGAAAAGGCGAAAACGCACAAACCACCCTTTCCTTGTGCACCGGTGATCGGATGGATTCTTGTGGTCCTGTGTATCTTGGGCTTTGTCGCTGTGATCGTTTATGGGGCATGGGATGGCATACAAAGAAAGTTCAGCTTCGCACAGTTTCTGATCCGCTTCCTTGTCGTTCTTCTTGGTCTCAAGGCCTTTGACATTATTGCCTTGGATTATGTCCTTGTCACCAAGACACAGTTCTTCCAACACTATATTCCGGAAACAAAAGGCTGTGCCGGTTACCACAACTTTGGCTACAATCGGAAAGAACAGCTTAAGCGGATTGTGACGCTGCCTCTCTGTGCCGTGCTCATCGCCTGGATCTGCACGCTGTTTTAGAAACAGAATCAATAACGATTGATCAACGAAAAGACGCTATGAATTGGTCAACAACATCGATGTGGAATAATATATAACACGAAGCAAATAAGTTTCAAAGCAGACTACAGCATTATTAATATGGACAATTCTTCACAATGCCGATAATTGCCGGAATTGTTAATAAGTTATAAGTATGTTAAAGGCGGTCAGTTGCAGGCCGCCTTTTTTCTTGTGTGAACTTTGTTCTGTTTACTGCTGTTTTTCTTCCTTCCGGTAAGTGAACAGGACCATCAGCAGTGTTGCCAGGAACGTAACGCCGGCAGCAATGCAGCCTTTTGTGAAGTTGGAAGCATCTGCAGCTGAGATATAGCCGATGACGCTCAGGACATTGGAAGGACCGAACTGGTAATAACCTACGTTCAGGATACCTAAGACCAGACCGCCGATCGCTCCACCGATGATCACCGGAAGATACAGTTTTTTATGCGGAAGCAGGATGCCGAAGAGCGTCGGTTCCGATACACCGCCTAACAGGCAGGCGACGAAAGAAGTGATGCCAAGCTGTCTGTCATTGCCCTTGTTTTTAAGCGCAAAGCCGAGTGCGACAGCCATTGCCAGGAAATTGTTCAATACCATGGCGATCGGCATGTACGCATACTCGACGCCGTTGGCAAACAGCATGGACATGCAGATGAAGAAGATCGGACGGCCGATGCCGAATGCGGTCATAAACGGAATGAGTGCTGTAACAAGAGCTGTCTCGATCGGACCGGCTGCAGTTCGCAAGCCGATGATCGCATTTGCCAGCAGTGTTCCGATCAAAGTTCCTAAAGGACCGAGAACACAGAACATCAGCGGAAGCATGATCAGAACGGTGAGGAACGGGAACAGGATGACTTTCATGGAAGTCGGAGAGATCCTGTCCGCCAGCTTTTCCACATACTTCTGAACGAATACCGTCAGCATGATCGGTAAGACAGAAGATGTATATGTCGCTGAAGTTGCCGGGATACCGAATACGGTATAGGTGCCCGAAGAGATCAGTTCTATGAAAGAAGGATAGACCAGCAGACAAGCTAAGACCAGGGAGATATACTGGTTGGTCTTGAAATGTCTGGCTGCCGGAACAGCGATCAGTACAGGCAGGAAGTAGATGATCGCCTGACCGACATTATAGAAGTTGGTATATAAGGCAGAATCTTCCGCCACGAGTTTGAAGAAGGAAGGACCGATCAGAGCTGCGATGACATTGAATGTGCCGACCAGCACGAACATCGGTACCAGCGGATTCATACAGGCCGAGAAGGCGCCGACGATCTCATTCAGAATGCCTTTCAAAGAACGGTCTTTGACTTCATCGAGATTCTCATCGATCTTCTCCGTCTCTTTTAAGCCGGTCAGATCGAGCAGCTGCTTATATACGTTGTCGACATCCGGTCCGATGATGACCTGAAGTTCCCCTGATTTGTCCCAGTTGATACCTAAGACGCCTTTGACTGCCTTGATCGCATCTTCCGCAGCTGCAGTCTTATCTTTCAATACGAAACGAAGTCTCGTCATGCAGTGATAGAGATTGGAAACATTATCTTTTCCGCCTACATTGGTCAGAACGCCAGTGGCGATTTCATTGTATTTGTTCATTTCTTTTTTCCTTTTTTATTATAGATAAGCTCCCGCATCAAAGATACAGGAGCTGATGCATAAATGGATTAGTTCTTTGGTTCTTCACCCTTTTCAAGAGCTTCGATCGCTTCTTTGAAATTCGGCAGCCATTCCTTTTCGGCGACCAGAAGTTCGTTCAAAGCGCCTTTAGCTTTATAGTATGAATTGACGAGCGGATTGGCAACAAGTGCCTCCAGTGCAGCGTGATAAGAACCTGTCACAGCTGCTTCGCATGCGAGTTTTTCATATTCTTTTGCCGCATAGATCTTGGACATCATGTGACCCGGAAGTTTCGGGAAGCAGATCGGATGGATACCGGACCCGTTGACCAGGGAAGTCGTCGTGCATACGCAATGCGGATCGAACTCCTGAATGCAGCCCATAGACGCAACGTCTGGTGAGAAGATCTCGTTGGTATTGTTCCAGATTGCGTTCATCAAAGTGACACCCGCTTCGCCATAACCTTTGCCGCCTCTGGTGTTGCAGGCGAGCTGATAAGCACGTGGGTCGAGCTTTTCATACAATTCGAACGTCCTCTTTTCGATGATCTTGACGCATTCTGCTCTTGTTGCGTTTTCTGGCGCTTCCAGATCGTCGATGACATCACCGACATGTTTCTGAACATGGGCCTTCATCTGTGCCCAGTGATTGCCGGAATAGTTCTGGAGATCTTTGAAGTTGGTATCGAAATCGTAATAGAACTCAAGGTATGGTCCCATCGGAATGTAGCCGATGAACTTCTCTAATGCCGGTTCAACAAATTCTCTTCTTAAAGCCGGGATGTTTTCGGCAGACCACTCAAGTAATTTTTCGAACGCCTCGTTTGTCCTGTCTTCCCCTTTGACGAAGACTTTGCACCAGATCAGGTGATTGAGACCGATGACTTCTACGAAGACATCGTTCGGATCTTCCTGTCCGTAGATCGCCTGCATGGCTTTGCGGATGACCGTCGGGCCGTTGCACAGACAGCCGAATTTGACTTTGGAATATCTGTTCAATGCTTCACCGACCATACCGGAAGGATTGGCAAGGTTGATCAGATAGGCGTTTGGCTTGGAAACTCTTTCCATCGTATGAGCGATCTCGATCATCGGAGCGATCGTCTTGAAGCCCATGATCATGCCGCCCGGAGCTGTCGTTTCCTGGCCGATCAGACCGTATTTGAACGGGATCGTTTCATCCAGATATCTTCCATCGGACATACCCGGACGGATCGTCGTCATGACGAAGTCCGCATCCTTTACAGCGGATTCATAATCCGTATGGAATGTGAT
The DNA here is from genome assembly GCA_900321955.1 of uncultured Bacillota bacterium. Next base: position 5,283 of record ONXX01000057.1, read on the forward strand.
GACAGTTTCCATCCTGGCATCTTTGAACATCTTTTCGACATATTTGCCCGTACAGTTGAGACGGTATTCATCGATGTCCATCAGACGCCATTCAGCGACCTTCATCGTATCTCTTCTTTCAATCAACATTTCCGCAATGTCCGGTAAATAAGACGAACCGGAGCCGATCGAAGCTAATATCATTTTCTTATCATTCATTTTTATCTTCCTCCTGATTACGGAAACATTGGCCTTCTGTTTCCTTACATCTTCATTCTATGTATTTCTTTTTGAGGAAAAAATTCATTCTTTTTTCCTAATTAGCGGAAAATTTTCCGCTTTATACATCTTATTTCCTATAATATAAATATGAAGAATGAAAACATCCGTTATCTGATCGCCTCTTTATCTGCACGCAACGACTACATATCCGCAAACGAGCTGGCCTCTTATCTGCACACAACGACCCGCACGATACGTAATTATGTGAGGCAGATCAATCAGGACTATCAGGAAGAAGTCATCCTGACTTCCCACAAAGGATATCGTTTCAATGCCGCCCATTCCCTTGTACCGCTGTTGAATGAAGAAGAGGAATTCGATACACCGGACAAACGGAGCTCCCATATACTCAGGGAACTCTGTTTCCTCGATACGCTGAAACAGGAACCTCTCAGCATCACATCTCTTTGCGATGAGATGTCCGTCTCGCAGCGTACCTTGGAGATCGATCTGGAATCCGTCAGAAAAACTCTGAAAGAGTTTAATGTCGCTTTGCATATAAGAAAAGAAAGCCTGACAGTGTCAGGCAAAGAGAGCGATCTGCGCTCACTGATATTCCATCTGATCGCTGATCGGAAGGATTTTTTACAAGTCTCACATCTGGAAGCCGTCTATCCGGCGATGTCGTTTCAAACACTGATCCCTTCCATGGAAGACATACTTTCGGATAGCGGTCTGAGTATCGATGCCTATCATATCCTTCCGCTCATCCTTCGCATCATCATACAGCTGATGCGCGTGGAACGGTATCATTATATTTTTTCCGAAGAGATACAGATCCCCGACATCACAAAGACAAAAGAATATGAGGCAGGCGAAAAGATCATCGGACTGATCGAAAAACAGCGCGACACCAGCTTCGGCTGGGCGGAACGGTATTATCTGACGATGTTATTGATCTGCCATTGCCATTCTTCGTGTGCCGATGAGAGTCTTGTACAAAAAGAGATCAGAGACTTTGCGCAATACTGCATCATCTCCCTGGAACATCACGACAGGATCTCCTATCGGGAAGATGACTTTCCAAAACGTTTTGAAGATCATCTCAATCGGCTTCTCATTGCCGGCCGCTATCGCATCGATGTCCCCAATCCGCTTCGATCGACTCTTCGCAATAATGTACCAGTCCTGCATAATTACGTTTCCTGGATCGCCGCTTCATTTGAGAAGCGATTCTCTGTCAGACTTTCTTTAAATCAGCTGGCATATCTGGATATGTTCCTTCTTTCCTATCGAAGAAGCAGAAAAACAAGACAGCTCAGGATCTCCTGCACCTTCATCTGCCCGGACTATTTCGGATTGAAGCAGATCCTCTTAAATAAGATCAACGATCATTTTCACCGTCTCATCAGCATCGATCACTGCATCGAGGGACCCGATCTTGAAAAGATCCCGAAGAGCGATCTGTATATCTCGCTTCTTCCGATCATGGGCCTTCCGCATTTTGTCAAAGTCTCTCCTGCCCTTACCGGAAACGACTACAAAATGATACAGAACGAGATCGCAGCGATCGAACAGGAAAAACGATATACCCAATTCGAGATCTTCTTACGCAGCTACTGCAAAGCCGAATTCTTTGAAAAAGATCATTCCTTCAAAGAAAAAGACCAGGTCATCTCCTATATCTGCCGAAAACTGGAAAAAGAAAAATACGTCACAAAAGATATCTTGAATGACGTATCGGGCAGGGAATCCGTCGATCCCACATCCTATAACAATATGGTCGCCATACCCCACGCTTCCACAGATAATGTCCTGCACAACTGTGTTTATGTTTTATTGAATGAAAGACCTGTCAGCTGGGGAAAACGCAAAGTCAACCTGGTCATCTTCATGGCGATGCAAAGAGAACTCAACGAAGACCTGGAACAGTTCCTCGATGTCATCATCCGTCTCTTCGAATCGAAGAACAATATGAAGACGCTCTTAGAGGCAAAG
>ONXX01000033.1 GCA_900321955.1 uncultured Bacillota bacterium
CCACGGAAGTTTACAACACCCAAAAAAAGATGAATCGTTGATTCCTCTTTTAAATCTTTAAAGCTTAGAAGGTTTTGACTAAGTCATCATGGATGACGATGTCGCATTGCGAGTCGTAAGACGTGGCATCGCGGTTGATGATCGCCAGATTCTGGCCGTTGAAGTAGCGGATGAAGCTGGCGGCCGGATAGACGACTAAGGAAGTACCACAGACCACTAAGAGGTCGGCAGAGGCGATCGCGTTGATGGCGCCGCGTACGACATCTTCATCGAGTCCTTCTTCGTAGAGGACGACATCCGGTTTGATGGTCGCACCGCACTTGTCGCATTTTGGCACACCTGTTGTATGCATGATGTAGTTTAGATCGAAGAACTTGTGGCAGCGGCTGCAGTAATTGCGAAGCACGGAGCCATGAAGCTCATAGACCTTTTTGGAGCCGGCCGCCTGATGAAGGCCGTCGATGTTTTGGGTGACGACACTGACATCCTTCTTGTCCTGGAGTCTGGCAATAAACTCATGGGCATAATTCGGCTTGGCATCAGGGTACAACATCTTCTCCCGATAGAACTCGAAGAAGTCTTCGGTTTTGTACTCATAGAAGGTGTGGGACAACATTTCTTCCGCCCGATAGACGTTTTTGTACAGACCCGTGGCAGAGCGGAAATCAGGGATGCCGGAAGCGGTAGACATACCGGCACCGGAGAAAAAGACGATTCTTTTTGCGCTGTCGAGCGCTTCCTGTAATTTGTTGATCATATAACTTTATTTTACACCTTTATGGTGTTATTATTTCTTTGCAGAAACATCAGGGCAAGGTGAAATTCCTTGATCGGCGGTATACCCCGCGAGCGTAAGGCAGAACCTGTGGGATTCAGGTGGCGACTGTACAGTCAGGATGAGAGAGGTTTTTTTATTTTGAAAAAGATTTTAACAGTTCGAAACATTTCGACAATCGCCGTCTTAGGCGCTTTGGGTGCGGTATTGATGTTGTTTGATTTTCCTATCTTTATCGCTCCTTCTTTCTACAAACTGGATTTGGGCGACCTGCCTTGTCTGATCGGAGCTTTTGCCTTAGGACCGATACCGGCCTTACTGATCCAGGTGGTCAAGATTTTGATCAAGCTGCTTTTAAAGCCGACCTCGACGGCTTTTGTCGGTGAGATCGCGGCATTTATCTTTTCCAGCGTGTATTGTATGACGGCAGCTTTGATCTATCAGTCAGACAGATCGAGAAAGGGTGCCATCAAGGCAATGATAGTTGCCTCGCTTGCGATGATGGTCTTTGCGACGATCGGCAACTACGCCTTCATCATTCCGGCTTATGTGAAGATGTACAATATGCCGCTCGAGGCAATCATTGGGATGGGCACCAAGATCTTTCCGATCGTCCATGACAAACTCAGCTTTGTGTTGTGCTGCGTCATGCCGTTCAATCTGATCAAGGCGATCATCGTCGATGTACTGACCCTTGTCTTGTACAAGCGGGTCTCGGTACTCCTGAAACAGGCAGAAAGGGCTTAAAATAAGCCTTTTTCAGTTTATGTGAAACTGTGGTATTTATTTATCTTTAATATTAGATATGTTATAATTTTTAGGTGAAAAAAATTTTGGAGGTTTTGTTGTGCCTAGATTAACAAGAACACAGAAATTTGCGGAATTGAGAGATTCTCTGGCTAATGACAAAGAATCCTCTTTGCAGACCAAGGATCTTTCAAATTATGAAGATAGATTAAACAGTATCACTGAGATACTTTCTCCGCAGTCTTATAAAGAAGAAGCAGCACCGGTTTATGAGACACCGGCACCGGCAGTTGAGACGCCGGTTTATGAAAACAAGTCCGAAGAGAACGATCCGAAATACACCTGGACCGATTTTGAAGAAACACCGGTCGAGCAGCTGGTCGATTCTTTCAAGAACAACGATTTAGAAGACCAGATCCAGCAGATGGATGCGGCGGTTCCGAATTGGCCAAGTGCAGAAGAACAGATTGTTTCGGCACCGGTTCAGGAAAAAGTGGAGGAAGTCTCAATCGCTTCCACCGCAGAAACAAAACCTCTGATTGACGAACCGGTCTACGAAGCGCCGGTCATTGATAAACCGATCATCCGTGAAGAGGAAAACATCAAGCCTCTGATCGACGAATCACAATACATCTCTTCTTATACCGATATCGATTACAACTACGAAGAGCCATCTTATACGGCTCCGTTAATCGATGATTCTGCACCGAAGCAGGAGACTGTTGAAGAAGTCAAGCCGCAGGTCGAAGAGACTGTCTACCCTGGTTACTACAGACCGAGTCCTGAGGTCGAAGCTTTATACAAGGAAGCGGAAGCCAAGAAGGAAGAAGAGGTCAAGCCGTTAATCGAAACACCGGATTTTGACCATGTCGAAAGACTGGAAGAAACTGCACCGGTTGTTGAAACACCGGCAGTGGAAGAAACAGCTGCGCCTGCACCGATCATTGATGATGCCTTCATCGATGATCTGCCGATTGCGACGATTGCCGAAGAAACTGCGCAGGCACCGGTCGAAGAAACACCGGTTGAAACACCTGCACCGGTCGAAGAATATGTCGATAACCATGCAGTTGATTATGAAGCTACGACCAATTCCTACATCAGTGATACGATCGATGAAGTCGGCCGCTACAATATGGCAAAAGGTGATATGACGATTTCGCAGCTGACCAACAACATGGTCAATGAGGTCAGACACCACGAGGAACCGCAGGTTCAGACACCGGTCGTTGAAGAAAAACCGGTCGTGACACCGCTTGCAACACCGGTACAGGCACCGGTTGAAGAGGCTGTTTTGGATACGACGAACGAGGATGATGAATTCTCCAATACCGTTTCCATGGAGATCGACAAGATCATCGACGACATCAAGGAAGTCGAAGCCAAGGAAGCCAAAGAAGAAAAGGTTATCGAACAGGCTCCTGCCATCGAACCGATTCTGGATGTGGAAGAGATCGAAGATGTCAAGGTTGCTGAACCAGCACCGGTCGAAGAAACACCGGCACCGGTAGAAGAACATCCGGTCAAGGCCATTGCACAGGAAGAGCCGCAGGAAGAAGTTGTTGAGATCAAGAATCTCAAGGAACTGGAAGCCGAGCCGGTAAGAGACACCGTCTCCAATACCATTCCGTTTGTTGTGGCAACCGAAGAAGATGAAGAAGAGATCGAAGATGACGATGAAGAAGGTTCCAACACCATCCTCAACATCATCCTGATCGTTCTGATCATCGTTTTGATCGCCGTTTTAGGTTTGATCGTATTCTATATTCTTAAGACGAAAGGCATCTTATAATGCGTATTAATATAGCAATTGACGGACCAAGCGCTGCCGGCAAGTCGACGATTGCCGACATTCTGGCAGAAAGACTGGGGTACACTCATCTGGATACCGGTGCGATGTACCGTGCGGTCGCTTTAAAGGCGATCCGTGATGGCATCGACCTGGCGGATGAAGAAAAGATCGTGGCAATGATCGATGAGATGGATCTTGTCATGCCTGCTGACGGCAGTGTCATTCTGGAAGGGGAAGATGTCTCCAAAGAGATCCGCACCAATGAGATCTCCATGGGTGCTTCCGATGTTTCCAAACTGGCCGGCTGCCGTAAGGCTTTGGTCGCCATGCAACAAAGAATCTGCAAGGACGGCGGTTATATTCTTGACGGACGCGATATCGGTACGGTTGTACTGAAGGATGCACCGGTCAAGATCTATATGGTCGCTTCCCCGGAAGCAAGAGCGCAAAGAAGACTCTTGCAGAATCAGAAGAACGGTATCGAGGGCGATTATGAATCGATACTGGAAGATATTAAAAAGCGCGATTATCAGGACATGCACAGAGAGGTTTCTCCTTTGAAGAAGGCGGAAGATGCGATCGAGATCGATACTTCCTACATGAGCAAAGAAGAAGTCGCCGATGCGGTCATGAAGATCGTGCTGGAAAAAACAGGAGATTAATTATGATAGATGGAACTGTCGCAATCGTTGGTAGACCCAATGTCGGTAAGTCGACAGTTTTTAATAGGATGCTGGAACAGCGCGTTTCCATCGTCGAAGATACACCGGGTGTCACCAGAGACCGTATCTACGGCGATTGCGAATGGCTGTCCAAGACCTATCGGCTGATCGATACCGGCGGTATTCAGATCGAAGATGTCCCATTCCAGAAGGAGATCAATGCGCAAGTGGAGATCGCCATTGAGGAAGCGGATGTCATCATCTTTTTGACCGATGGCAGAAGCGGGATGTCCAGCGACGATGAATACATCGCCAGACTGCTACAGAAATCCAAAAAGCCGGTCATCTTAGCCGTCAACAAGATCGACGATCATACAAAACTGGCGGATATCTATGAATATTACGCTTTGGGTATGGGCGATCCGATCGCCGTATCCGGCGTTCATGGCATCGGCATCGGTGATTTGTTGGACAGAGTCGTTGAGCTCATGCCGGAAAAGAGTATTGAAGAATACGAAGGCATGGTCCGCTTTGCGGTCATCGGCAGGCCGAACGTCGGCAAATCCTCTTTGACCAACGCCTTTTTAAAGCAGGACAGAGTCATTGTTTCCGATATTGAAGGTACCACACGTGATGCCATCGATACGGTCTTTGAAGCCAATGGCAAGAACTATGTCGTCATTGATACGGCAGGCATCCGTAAAAGAGGAAAGATCTACGAATCGGTCGAGAAGTATTCGGTTTTACGTGCCAAGGCAGCCATTGAGCGAAGTGATCTGGCATTGGTATTACTGGATGGTTCTACGGGGATCATCGAACAGGACAAACATGTCGCCGGTTTAGCCCATGAGGCGAAAAAAGGCGTCATCATCGTCTACAATAAGTGGGATCTGGTCGATAAGGATGACAAGACGATGTCCAATATCACCAAGGAGATCCGCAAACAGTTTGTGTATCTTGATTATGCGCCGATTGCCTTTGTCTCCGCTAAGGAAGGAAAGCGCATCGATACTCTGTTGCCGTTGATTGATCTGGTCTATGAGAACCTCAATAAGCGCATCAAGACCAATGTATTGAATGAAGTCATCCTGGATGCACAGCTTGCCAATCCGGCCAAACCGCATAATGGCAAGAAATTCAAGATCTATTATGCCTCGCAGGTAAGCAGTGCACCTTGTACGATCGTCTTGTTCTGCAACGATCCGGATTTGCTGCACTTCTCCTATGAACGATACATTGAGAATAAATTAAGAGAAGCCTTTGGCTTTGAAGGTGTGCCGATTCATATCGTCGCCAGAAAGAGCCAGGAAAACTAAACGAGCTGCGACTGCAGCTTTTTAAATGGTAAAAAAGAAAAGCCGAACTTGTATGAGTTCGGCTTTGTTTGATTGATTATCCGGCAGATAGGGCAATGCAGGCTTGCGATTGCGAACCGGATGGGGTGATGCAGACGTTGACTCTGCTGCCGCCGATGCCTTCGGAAAGGGAGACATCTTCCGTTGCACCGGTGATGACTTCACCGGTATCTGAAGTGATCGTGTAGAAGTATGGCGGTAAGGCACCACCGGAATAGATGGCGGTCCAGTGCGGGAACCAGATGCGTCCTGCCGCATAGGTTGTCTCGCCATAATCGTTGGTGGTCGATAAGTCGCAGGCATCGCCTGTGCAGAAGCCGTTTTCGCCGCCGCCCAGACCCCAAGTGACCCAGACAGTAGAACCATCATAGGCACCGTTGAGTCCGGCAATACCGCCGGAAATGTACTTCTTGTTTTCTCTGGCATAATCCATCGCTTCGGAAACGGAGACAAGCGGATGTTCCTGCAGCGATTTCTTGGCGATGTAGCCGGTCACGCTTGGGTAGCTGCCGTTTGGTTCAGCATACGGGTAGGCTCCCTTGACGTGGGTGAATTCGGTAACGGAGTCCGGCATCTCTAATGGCTTATATGGATCATATTCGCCCAGATGATGGACTTCAAGTTCGTCTAAGATCTTGGCAACGATCTTGGACTTGGTGTTCTCCTGGTATTCGGCAGAGGAGAAGTAAGCACCTTTTTCCAGCTGGTCGTAACCGGTCCAGCAGGAGATTGTGTACTTGTTGGTCTGCATGACGAGCCAGGAATCCTTGGTGGCACCCTTCGGGATACCGTAATCAACACCGGCATCGGCCCAGTCGGTCGTTCCGGTCTTGCCGTAGAGCGGATAATCACGGCCTCTCTTGCAATACCACATTAAGGAAGAGAAAGAGCCGGTCATGTTGTAATCTTCCAGATACGCTACCATCCAGGCAGTCGCATCGGAGATTCTTTGAACACCCTGCGTATCGGCGATGAAGTTTGGCCGATTGTCGTTGTAGATAATGTAGTTTACCGTGTGCGGGGCAATGTAGCGGCCGCCGTTGATGAACATGGCATGAGCGCCGGCCATCTGTAACGGGGTAACCAGACAGCGGTTGCCGCCGATGGCAAACTGTAAGTCAAAATCGGAATAATCAAATTTGAATCCGATCGAGTTGAGGTAGTCGACAACAAATTCTTCGCCTTTCTCTTCGACGACAGCAGCTAAAGCCTGAACAGCCGGGGTGTTTTGGGAACGTCCCAGCGCTTCCGTCATCAGCATGTCACCGTAGTAGGCGTGGTCGTAGTTGGAAATCAAGACATTGCCGCCATAGAGGTAGTATGGCATATCGGTGAAGGTGTGGGACGTCGCATAGCCCAGTTCTTCGATACATAAGGCGTAATCGATGACCGGCTTGATGGAAGATCCCGGATTCAGATAGGCTTTGGTAGCTCGGTTGAACTGCCTTGCCTTATCGGTTTCACCACGTCCCGCGCCTAAAGCTTCGATGGCGCCGTTCTGGTTATCCAGGACGACGATCGCCGACTGGCACTGTTCGTTCGGGAAGGTGATGCCTACATACTCTTCTTCGTTTTGCATATCATAGATATACTCTTGCATATAGGCGTTCATGTTGGTGTGGATCTCCATACCGACATTGTAAGGAGATTCGCCTGTAACTTCCTCGACTTCATCGATGACCGCATCGATGTAAGCCTGGTATTTTTCGTTGACTTCCTGGAAGTTGTCAGAGACACCTGACAACATATCTTCGATACGGATGGACTTGGCTAAGTCGGCTTCAGCTTCCGAGATGTAGCCGTGCATGACCATCAGATCGAGAACTTCGTTTCTTCTTTCGACCGCGTTCTGTAAGTATTCACTTTCCGGGTCGAGGTAGTAGTTGTCGTATTTGTGTAAATCGTTGTACGGGTTGTAGTCGTTTGGCGCGTTGATCATTCCGGCCAGGAAGGCGGATTCGGACAGGTTCAGGTTCTGCGCTGACTTGCCGAAGTAGTACTGCGCCGCTTTTTCGACACCGCGGATGTTGTTGCCGTAATTGACCTTGTTGATATACATCGCGATGATTTCTTGTTTTGTCGTATCGGTGAAGTTTTCTAGCTGCAGTGCCAGGACGATTTCCTGCATCTTACGTTTGATGCCCGACATGCCTTCTCTGGCGGCGATGGTGGATTCTTCATCCGCATCGATCGAGAAGTAGGAGTTCTTGATTAACTGCATAGTGATCGTCGAACCGCCTTGCGAGAAGTCCCTGGTACGAATGTTTTCCAAGATTGCCTTGGTGAATCGCGGGATATCGAAGCCCGGATGTTCAAAGAAACGGGAGTCTTCGATGGATAAGAAGGCATCGATCAGACAGTTTGGCATGCGCTGATAATCGATGTTTTCTCTTAGATACATGCCCAGTTCCATGATCTTGTTGTCTTCCGAGTCGTAGATCGTGGAGGAGTCCGGCGAAACCAAATCTTCAACGTGGAGCTCCGGCATATCTTCACAGAGCTTATAGGCGAAGATCCCGGCGCCGATGACGCCGCAGATGCCGATGAACAGCACGATACAGGTCAGTATCGCAAAGATCAATGTCACGAGCTTGCCTTTCGGACGAGGCGCTTTGGCTCTCTTTACTTTTTCTTTCTTTTCTTTTTTGACCGGTGCTTCTTCCTTGAGCTTGACCTTGCGGGCTTCCCGTTTGGCTTTGAAGGATGCAGCCGGTGAAACGGCAAGGGTAGTTGCCGCGGCTTCGCTTAGGACGTCGCTGCGAGTCGGCTCACTATGAGAAACGGTTTTATGTTCCTTTTCTTTGGCGGCTCTTTCGGCAGCCAATGCCTTGGCGGCAGCTTCTTTCTCTTTCTTATGTGCTTCCTTTTTCAGATCTGCGTCTTTTTTGGCGTTGGCAAGTTTATCTTTTACTGCGGCAAAGGAGGACAGCAGGGAAGTCTTGGCTTTGTTTAATTCCTTGGCGATTCCCGTATCGGCCTTTTTGCCTGCTTTGGAAAGACTTTCTTTCTCTTTCCGGACAGTCTGTTTTAAGCCTGTCGTATCAGCGCTTCCGGCAATATGAACACTGCGGGGTTCATTCTTGAAATACTCCCGCTTTTCCTGATGTTTCAGGGCTCTTCTTTTCACTGTGTTGATGCCGCGTTCCTGCGCTTCATTCAGTTCTTTTTCTTGTTTCATAATCTTAATAATTATACTATATTAAAACGATAAATGATAATATAAAGACATGGTTAAAGAACGTTTAAACAGCTTAAAATCCGCGATGGAAAGGGAAGGGATCGATGTCTATTATCTGAACACTTCCGATTACCATATGTCAGAGTATGTTCCTGAGCATTTCAGGACGATCAGTTACTTCTCGGGCTTCTCCGGTTCATTGGCCACGCTGCTGGTGACAAGGGAAGACACTTACATTTTTGTCGATGGCCGCTATCACGTCCAGGCGGACAAGCAATGTCTGCCAAATGGGGTGAAAGTGGTGAAACTGGGCACGGAAGGTGCTCTGGATCCGGTCACGTTTATCAAGAAGAATTACGGCGATAAGGTTGTCGGCCTGGATGGCAAGAGGACCAGTGTCAAATTTGCCAAGGCTTTGACAAAACAGGGCATTTCGATCAAGAGTGTCGATATCTATTCCGACCTGATCGAAAACAGACCGCCGCTTTCTCATGATCCGATCTGGCAGCTGGAAAACCGCTATACCGGTCTTTCCCGCAAGAAGAAGATCGAAATGATCCGCTATGTCTTGGCCGACCGCGTTCACATCGTCAACAATCTGGAGTCGATCGCTTACCTGCTGAATCTGCGCAGCAATGATATCGTCCACACGCCGGTCTTTCTTTCCTACATGGTCATCATGGGCGGGGAAGTCTACCTGTTTTGCGATGTCAGCCGCTTTGACAGCGAGCTGCTTGAAAAATTATATGATGACGGCATCATCATCCGTCCTTACGACTCCTATTACACCTTTTTGAAGAATATCCGCAACGCCTCTATTCTGATCGATGAGAATAAGGTCAATTACGAGTCTTATCTTCGCATCAAAGGCAGAGGCAACAAGATCTACAACATGCGTTCGATCATCGAGGATATGAAGGCGATCAAGAATCCGGTCGAACAGGAGAATTTGAGAATGGCCCACATCTACGACGGTGTGGCGGTTGTCCGTTTCCTGATGTGGCTGGAGAACATCGATAAATCCAGGATTTCCGAATACGATGCGGCGATGATGATCGATTCCTTCCGCGTCAACTACAAGGCCTATGATCTGAGCTTCGGTTCGATCGTTGCCTACAATGAAAACGCCGCACAGATGCACTACTATCCTTTGAAGGATAAGGCGGCGATGCTGGATAACAAGGGCATCCTCTTATTCGATACGGGCGGTCAGTACTACGAAGGCACGACCGACATCACCCGCACGGTCGCCCTGGGCGAAGTGAGTGATGAGATTAAGAAGTATTTCACATTGGTTTTAAAGTC
>ONXX01000054.1 GCA_900321955.1 uncultured Bacillota bacterium
CGCGTAGCGCTTGCGCGGGATGTAGGTTTTGAAAGGACGGACCATGACTTCGACGCCTTGTTTCAGATCTTCAAAGACGCCGCATGCCACACCGGCGCCGATCGCCGCACCTCGGGCACCGATCTGGCTTCCTTCGATCGTCTGGATCGGTATCTGCAAGGCATCGGCCATCATCTGTGACCATACAGGCGAATTGGACAGGCCGCCGGAAAGCTTGGCGATGGAATAGGACTCGATCGGCCGTTTCAGATTGCGAACGTGATGAACGCTGGAAAAGACAACACCTTCATAGATCGCCCGCAAGAGTGAGACATGATCGTCTTTGGCACTGATGTTTAAGAAAGCACCCCGGGCAAAAGGATGGGTGGCACTTCCATATATATAAGGTATGAAGATGACATCGCTCTCTTCCGGCCCTCTCATATTGACCTGTTCATTGCATAAGCGGTAGATCTCCGCATCAGAGATATCCGGTGCGTATTGTTTGATGATGCGGCGGATATACCAGGCGAAATTGCCGGCGGACGTCGGCGCAGAATCTTCCATCAGATAGAGGTTTTCCATATAGGAAAGGGTCGCGATGTTGGTGCGCTTATCATAGTCGTCGGTAACCGAGCCGACCAGAAACTCATTGATTGACCAGGTCCCGGCAATGAGACACAGTTCGCTGTCGTTGAGGATACCGCTCGCCAAAGCATTGGCATCGATATCGAAATATCCGGCAGCGACCGGTGTGCCTTGTTTCAGACCGGTCTGTTTTTCTGCTTCCTCACTGATTCTTCCGGCGATGGCTGTACTTTTTAAGACCGGCGGAAACATGTCGAGGCACTCATCGATCCCTAAGACATGGAAGATATAGGGATCGTATTGCCGGCTTGTGAGGTTCATTAAACCGGTGGAAGAAGCTTCCGTGAGTTCACCGTTGAGCTGCCCGGTCAGTTTATAGCGGATGAAATCCTTCATGGACAGAATGTATCTGGTTTTTCGGAGAATGTCAGGGCGATTGGCTTTGAACCAGGGCAAAAGGGCAGCCGGCTGGGCTGACCAGATGGTCTGCCTGGTCAGGGGATAGAGTGTCCTCTCAGTGCCGTTATTCTTGAAGGCCTGGCAAAGTTCATTTGCCCGGCCGTCCGTCGATACGATGGCCGGATAGACTTCCCTGATATTCTCATCGACAAAGACCAGACCGTTGCCATAGGCGGTGATGCCGATCGAAAGGATGTCGGCGGGATCGATCTTACTCTGTTCAAGGATCTGCCTGATGAGTCCGGCATTTGCCTGCCAGACTTCTTCGCTGTTTCTTTCACTGAAGCCTGTTTCCGGTGAATCGATGTCAAGGGAACAGGAGGCCACGGCGATCTGCCTGCCTTCGGTATTGAAAAGAGCGCATTTGATATCACTGCCGCCGTTATCGATGCCAAGAAGGTACTTGTCCATATTGTTTCTTCCTTTCGATCATTGTCGTACAACAAAAAACCGTTATCTCTGCTTTTATTATAAAATATGTGCAGTTTAATAACGGTTAAACAATATAAATTGTTATCCTGTAAAACAAATCCGATCAGTCTTCTGCGGCTTCCAGGATGTCTGTGACATGGGAAGAGGCTCCCAACAGTTCGATTCTTTCGCAGGTTGCCATATGAAAATCGATATAAGCTTTGAAGGTTTCTTCGTTCATCTGGTTGATGGTGCTTCGCATGTAGTCGGTCGCTCCGTCGGCGGCAAAGCGCTTCAGCAGTTTCAGACCGCAGGCTTTATTGAGTTCATCCATTTCTTCAATCCGGGTCTGGAAGAAGATCCCGTCAGGATCGCAGATCCGGAAGTCCTTGTCAAGCTTGTCTCTGATCAGGGAATAATTGTTTTCCTTGAAGGCGTATTGAATCAGAGCATATTCGTTCATGATGTAGGTGACAAAGAGGACTCTTTTGCAGATGCGGGCTGCTTCTTTCAAAGCCTGCAGGCGGTCTTCAAAGGAGTAAAGGTGATACATCGGTCCGAAAAGGATGACGGCATCAAATTCCTTGTCCTTAAGCATGTGCAGATCACGGGCGTCCGCTTCTATGATCCGGATCTCCTTGTCCTTGGCCCGCAGCATGCCGATATTGGGTCTGACCAGTTCGACGGCTGTCACATCATAGCCTTCCTGTTTCAGAAAAAGAGAATACTTGCCCGGTCCGGCGCCGATGTCGGCAATGCGGTCACCCGGCTTTAGATAGTCATGAATGTATTTTATCGATGTGAAAAACTCGACCTGACCATGGCGGGTATCCAGTCTCTTGTTTTCATTGAACTTGTTATAGAATCGGGTCAGTTTTTCCTTTGTTTCGTCCATGTTTCCATTATACGTTCTTTGAACTATAATAGGGGTAATGTTTGAATGGCTGTGCAAGACCCTGATCAAGGATCATCAGAATACCGAAGATGAAAAAGTCAGAGAATCCTATGGCGTTGTTTTTTCTTTGCTTTCGATCTTCTGCAACATCCTGATGGTCATCTTTAAACTGATCGTTTCCGTTATAAGCAATTCCATCGCCATTCGGGCGGATGCCCTCAATAACCTGTCGGATGTCGCTTCCAATATGGCGACTTTGTTTGGCTTCCGTCTGGCCGCGAAACATGCGGATGCCGATCATCCTTATGGCCACGGACGCATGGAGTATGTTTCCGGCATGATCGTTTCATTCCTGATTCTTCTGGTCGGCCTGGAGGCAATACGGGATGCGGTTTTCAAGATCCTGAAGCCTGTTTCCCTGAATTTCTCATATCTTACGATGGCCGTCCTTCTTGTCTCGATCGCCATCAAGCTCTTCATGGCCTATATCAATGACAAGGCGGGCAAAAGGATCGATTCGCCGACCCTCACAGCGGCAGCTGCCGATTCGCGCAACGATGCCTTGATGACGTCTGCCGCTTTTCTTTCATTGGCGATCTTCAAGCTGACCGGCATCAACAGCGATGCCTGGATCGGACTGATCGTATCGGTTTTTGTATTGAAGGCCGGCATCGGCATTTTCCGTGATGTTCTGGATACGATCCTTGGCAAAGCACCGGATAAGCAGCTGATCGAAAAGATCGAAAAAGACATACGGTCTCATGAAGGCGTCTTAGGCATTCACGATCTGATCTTACACGATTACGGACCGGGACATCGTTTCATGTCTTTGCATTGCGAGGTCGACGCTGCAGTACCGATCATGGAGACGCATGACATGATCGACAACATTGAAGTTGAAATCCTGAACAAGTATAAGATCCTGACGACCATCCACATGGATCCGATCGATACAAGTGATGAACAGGTTCTGAAACTGCGGGAAGAAGTCAGAGAGGCTGTCAAACGTCTTGATCCTTCCTATAATATTCACGACTTTCGTATCGTCAAAGGCGTGACCCATACCAATCTGGTCTTTGATGTGCTGATCCCGGCTGAGGATAAGATCGATCATGAGACATTAAAAAAATCGATCTTTGAAGAGGTTTCAAAGATCGATCCTTCTTATCGCTGTGTTATTCAGGTTGATCATTCTTTTGTATAAACATGATGTTGAGATCTGTCGGCTCTTTGATGCCGGAGATCGTTCCCTGATTGGAGTATTGCCAGATGCGGATCGGATATTCCAGTTTCGGTGAATCGGTATCGTATTGGGCAAACCAGATCGGATAGGTGGCGATCTTATCCATCTCATAATAGGTATCGGCCCAATACTGGTAGGTATAGACCATGACCTCGTAATCGCTTTTCTTCATTTCTTCTAAGAAGGCGATGGTGTTGGCGGTGAGCTGAACCTTATCGATGCCGGTCAGCCGGCTTTCTTCATCTTCCAGAAAAACTTCTTCACAGTCATAGACGATCGGCAGATCGACTTTTTTATCTTTCAGATGTTCCTTGACCCACTCGGCTTCTTCTAACGCTTCTTTTTCATCTTTGGCCTGTGAGAAGAAATAGACACCGGTCAGGATACCGTTTTCTCTGGCGCCGTTGTAGTTCTGCAGGAATTTCTCATCTTCATAGAGCAGGCCGGTCGTCGCCCCGCGTCTGCCGATGCGGATGTAGGCGAATTCAACGGAATCTTCCTTGACCTTTTTCCAGTCGATCTCATCCTGAAATTCCGAGACATCGATACCGAAACTGCTGGTGAAGTTCTCATCTTCGTAATAGTATTTGCCGGAAATGGATTCGATCTTTGAATAATCGATCTGGGGACCTTTTTCCTCGGCCGGTTCTACTGTAACCGGTTCTTCTTTGTTGTTTCTGATGAGCCCGCCGATGACGATCATCAGCGCAAAAACCAGAAACAGTACACCGATGACGATCTCCAGTTTTCGGATCCTGTTCTTCTTCATAAATAAATTATATATTATAAGGATATGAAAGAGTTTGATGAAAACATCAGGATCGAAACGGATCATCTGCTGCTGCGTTTTCTTGAAGAAGGGGACGCAAAGGCCATCTTTGACAACATCAATCACGACAAAGAAGTTCTGAAATACTACGTCACCGATTACGTGGAGGACTTTGAGAATTTCAGCCTTGAAAAGATGATCGAGGCCTTCAGACAGACAAGAAAATACATCCTGGCCATCGTGTTGAAGGAAAGCGGTGAAGTCATCGGCAATATCCTGCAGTGCAATGGCACAAACCGCTATATGAATACGGTCGAAGTCGGTTATGCGATCGGAAAGAAATACTGGAATAAAGGCTATATGTCGGAAGCATTGAAAGCGATGATCGATCTGTTGTTTGAAAGTGGTGTTCATAAGGTGAATGCCTGCCATATTCCGGAGAATATCGCTTCGGGCAGAGTGATGGAAAAATGTGGCATGAAATATGAGGGAAGAAAGATCGATGATCTGTTCTATCACGGCCGCTATTGGGATACGCTCAATTATTACATTATCAATGAGGAAGTATGAATATGGAACACTATCTGATTATCAAATTCAAGGAAAATGTCGATGCGCGAAAAGAATTCCCGGAAATCCAGAAGCTTTTTGAAAAGACAAAGGAAATCGATGGTGTCACAAGAGCTGATGTCTATCTGTCTTCTTTTCCGCTGAAGAACCGCTATGACATGATGATAAAGATCAAGATGAGAAAAGGCGCTTTGCCTTCTTTTGAAGAAAGTGCGATCAATAAGATCTGGGAAGAAAACTATAAGGACAAGATCGAAATCGTGACGGTTTTCGACCGTTAGGGTATAAAAAAACCGCTTACTAGCGGGGATCTATTAACAAGCTGATGGAGCAGGTGATGGGAATCGAACCCACGTAGTCAGCTTGGAAGGCTGAAGTTCTACCATTGAACTACACCTGCAGTCAGTGGTGACTCGACCGGGAATCGAACCCGGGACCCTCTGATTAAAAGTCAGATGCTCTACCGCCTGAGCTACCGAGTCATGATCTTGGCTGGGATGGCTGGGATCGAACCAGCGAAATGACAGAGTCAAAGTCTGTTGCCTTACCACTTGGCTACATCCCAAAGTGGTGGAGAGGGGCAGATTCGAACTGTCGAACTCGTAGAGAGCTGATTTACAGTCAGCCGCGTTTAGCCACTTCGCTACCTCTCCACAGGCTAATAACTACGTTCACCCAACTTGTGAACGCTTAAAAATAATAACATAAAAAACGGGTTTATGCAATAGCTCTTAAAAAAAGAGAATCAGGCTGAAAAAAGAGACTGGAAACAGTCTCATTCTTCGATCTCGTGGATCTGAGCGATGCGCCTCTTGTGTCTTTCACCATTGGAGAAAGGAGTAGTTAAGAAGGTATCGACGATGTCATTGGCCAGCTCGGTGGAAACGATTCTGGCACCGAAACAGATGATGTTGGCATCGTTGTGTTCTCTGGTCAGTCTGGCGGAAGTTGCTTCCGAACAGCAGCAGGCTCTGATGCCTTTGTGCTTGTTGCAGGCGATGGAGATGCCGACGCCTGTGCCGCAGATGGCAATGCCCAGGTCGACTTCCTTGTTCTGGATGGCCTTGGCCAATACCGATCCGGCCAGCGGATAATCATAGGATTCGGTCGAATCTGTACCGTAATTGACGACTTCGTATCCTTTTTCTTTCAGGTGGGACATGACGCTGTTTTTCAATTCAACAGCTGAATGATCATTGGAAATTCCGACTTTCATAGACTTTTAACCTCAAATCAATAATAACATAATTAATGCTATAATGATGTGTATGGGTTTTGAAGTTGAAACACTTAAATTTGAAGGACCGCTCGATCTGATGCTGCATCTGATCCACGAACAGCAGCTGGATATTTTTGATCTGGATATGGCGGTATTGACCGAGCAGTATATTGAATATCTCCATGCGATGGAAGAACTTCATCTGGAAGTGGAAAGCGAATATCTTGTCGAGCTGGCAACGCTGATCGAATATAAATCGAAGAAGCTTTTGCCGAAGAAAGCGGATGAGGAAGAGGAAGATCTGGAAGATCCGAAAGACAAACTGGTCAGAAGACTTCTGGAATATCAGAAATACAAGGAAGTATCCCACATCCTCTATGATTCTTTTGTGGAGAGACAGGATCAGCTGTCCAAGCCGGTCTCCTTTGAAGAGGTCGTGAAACTCAGCAGTGACAGCGATCAGAAGGTGGAAGGGGATCCGTACGATCTTCTCAAGGCCATGAACAAGGTCCTTCGCCGTCTGCAGCTTTCCAGACCGCTGGATATCAAGTTCACCCAGAAGGAACTCTCGACGGAAGACAGGATCTTACAGATCAAGTCCCGTCTGAAGGATCTGCCGGAAACTTTCAACTTTGAAACACTGATCGAAGACTGTGACAACATTCACGAATATGTGATCACTTTTATTGCCATCTTAGATATGGCGAAGGATCACTATCTGACCTTCAGCGTCGATGAAAACGAGAACATATGGTTCAGCAGAGGTAGCAACAATGAATGAAGAAAAGACAGTAGTGGAAACACAAGAAGAAATAGATGAGCTTGAAACTGCCGCAATGGAAACAGCAGAGGAAGAAAGCACGGAAGAACTTCCTGAAAGCGATGATGCAGCTGAAAACGGCACGGCCGAAGAAGGTCAGGAAGAAGGCGGCGAAGAAGAGATCGACCAGCCGGAAGAAAAGGATGAGTTCCAGCATGGCGAGAATGTGCGCCAGCCGGACAACCCGGAGGCGATCGTTGAAGGCCTTCTGTATATCGTCGGTGAAGACGGGGTCAAGATCGAACAGCTTGCCATAGCGATCGACAAGTCTCTTGAAGATACCCGCATCATTCTGGAAAACATCCAGGCCAAATATGCCAGTGAACTGTTTGGCATCGAACTGGTCTGTTATGGCTCGGTCTATAAATTCATCACCAAAAAGGATGTCTACCCTTATGCCCAGGAACTGTTCGGCGCTTCCAAGCAAAGCACCTTATCGCAGGCTGCCCTGGAGACATTGGCGATCATCGCCTACAAGCAGCCGATCACCAGAGTGGAGATCGAGGAGCTGCGCGGTGTCAGTGCCGATGTGATGTTAAGAAAACTGCAGGCCCGCAATCTGATCCGGGAGGCCGGACGTTCGGAAGCGGTCGGCAGACCGATCTTATACGAGGTCACCGAGGAATTCATGGATTCCTTCAAACTGTACACCCTCAACGAACTGCCGGATCTGCCTGAATATAATAAGGAAGACGAAAGCGAAAATCTGTTTGAATGAAAAGGAACTAGAGTTCCTTTTTCAATTGATCGATTTCTTCTTCAGTGAATGCTTTCATGCCTTTTGTAAGACACAGGGAGGCAAAGATCCCGTTTCCTTCGATCAGTGTGGAAGTGAAGGTTCCGTCATAGATCTTTCCCTTGCCGCAGGTCGGGGATTTCTGTTTGAGTATGACAAAGTCGCAGTCTTTGATCCGCTCATAGACTCTGGAAGAAGTCTTCTGTAACAGATCATTCAGATCCTCGCCTTTTGAAGTGACTGCTTTGCCGTCTTTCAATTCGATCGGATCATGCGGCAGCGGCAGTCCTGCTTCAAATTCCGGACAAAACAGAAGGATCTCGTGTCCTTCTAAAAGATCAAGT
>ONXX01000053.1 GCA_900321955.1 uncultured Bacillota bacterium
AAACTTTCAATTCTGTATGGCTTCTCAATAATGTTTCACATCTGCTGGTAGAATTCGCAAACCTCTACGAAAACAAAGAAGCATAAGAAAAATCGGGATTCCCGATTTTCATTTTTTTTACATGAAGTTGCACAATATGGCCCAAAGGATGATGACCACAATGGCGAAGATGCCGAAGAATTTGAAGAAGGTGACAAAGAACTGTTTTTCATTTTCCGCCTTCATCCGGAACATTTCCTTTTTATGCTGCCGGCTTTCTTTCATCTGATCGCCGACAAAATCCAAGGCTGATTTTACCGCACCGGTCATATCGATGTTGACGTTATCCGCGTGTTCGATATTGGCGTGCTGCACATTGAAATTGTTGATCGCTTTTTCAACGATGAACGGTGTATTGCAGTACTTGCATACCGCCGCTTCCGCATTCGCATCGACTTCCAGCTGTGCTCCGCACTGGGTACAGACGGCTGCGACCAGTTTCACTTTTTTCTCTTCCATATGCTTATCCTCTTTCCTTATTAATATTATAAGGCTCAGAGCAGAGAGATCTGTTCCTCTTCCGGTTCTTTTTCTTCTTTCACGCCATGACAATAAGCGTAGTACCAGCACTCATACGGTTCACTGCATTGTAAACCCGGTGCCTTTTGAATTTCCTCTTTTTCTTTCTGCAGCCGGTTCAGACGCCAGATGTTTTCATTGATCCAGTTGTATCTCTTTCTGACTTCTTCCGAAACATCGACCGGTTTGAATTTCTCACCGGCCTGCTCATCGCCATGGATGACGATAAAGATCCTGCCGATCCTGATCTTGTTTCTGGTAACGATGTAGTATTGGAAAGCTGCATCCTTGATGAACTGATCATGGACCTCCGGCGCGTTCTTGACTTCGTAGATGTCATAGCCCCTCTCACATTTCCTTAATATATCGACCGCGCAGTAATTGTTGTAGTCCATGAAAGCCGCTTCGCAGATCACCTCGGTTCCCAAAGAAAGATGTTCCTTTGTCTTTTCGACCATCTTCTTTTTATCAGGTATCCTGGTTCCCGGCCGATAGATGCTCATCTCTTCATAAGGTCCGAACATTCCCATCGCCTCATCGCCAAAATCATTGCCGGCATCCAGCCGTTCCTGTACCTCGGGAGGTATGATCTGCAGATTCGGTTTATGTTTGTCCAGCCACAGCATTTTTTCACACTGCATGCCGCGCATGAAGCTCGTTTTGGTTATCGCCATATTTTTCCCTATCTTTCATTTTATGACACAAATGTATCTTTACAACCTTGGCTGAATAAAAATATACATCAAAGTTCAATACTCTGTTTGCAGCAAAAAACATTGTGTTAAATTAGCTAAAATCAGATTGGTTTTGACCAAAAGCGCTCAAAATCCAAAAAAGACAACGAACTGACAAATTACTATTCATACTGTCTATTAGATTGAAAATGGGTTGTATCAGTCATGAATGATACAATCCAGAATATGTACCATTGTTCAGAATCAGGAAATGAATATAGAAGTACTCACAGAATTTGTAATTCTATATTTCATAATCAAGGAACTAAAAAAACGTAATTAGTCTGCAAGGCTGAACGTTTCAGTTCTACTCTTGACAAAAACAAATGGTGCATAACAAAAGGGGGAGGTTGCAGCCTCCCCCTTTCTTTTTGACCATTGGTCAAAATCAGGATAAATATATTCTAAACCTGAACAAACATATTTTCAAATCGGACATAGTGATCGACCTTTGTTTTGAAAAATGTTATTACTGAATGGCAGCAGAATAATACTTCTGGCCATAGATATCGGTGAACTCGTAGGAGATCAAAGTCTTGTAAGAACCAAGTTCCTTATCACCGAGATAAACGGTATCACTGACCGTGAGCTTGTCATCCATCTCAAAGCCATCGACGAAGTTTCCGTCATAGTCATAGTAATCGCATACCGGGACAATGACATCGCCTTCGGCAAATTCACTCAGGTTCTTGGCAACCACATCGACGTCTTCCTTATAGTCATAGGAGATGCCGACAACCGTTGCTTCCTCATCATCGATCATCGTGATCAGGTTGGCGTATTTGCCGTTGACTAAGACGGGAATGCGACCGGTGTAGATGGTGTTGTCACCATCGACTGTCTGATAGAGTTCATAGTATGGGACAAAGTGCCAGTTTTCGTTATCCGTGGAGATGACCATCCAGGTCTTCTCTTCCGGTGCCAACAAGGAACCATCTGTCACATCATAGAGCGAATCCTTGCCCATATCGATGTAGCCTTTGCCGTCATCAATGAACAGATTCATCTTCAGGGAATCGATCAAAGACCACTGTTTATCTGTCAGGGTAATCTTGCCGTCCTTCCAGTTGAGATCACCGTCGAAGTGATTCTCCGCGATATACCTGGAGACCTTATCGAGTGATCTGCCGCCAAACAGGTAGTCCAAGCCGCTGCCGTAATAGCTGTCGTAGCTTGACTGATCGGAATAGCCGCCGCTCAAGAAGAGGTTGAGGACATCCATGATCAGTTCTTCCGATGATTGCGCATCGTAGTAGTTGGAATAGTCATAAGTGTTATAGGACTGGTAAGCGGAATGCGAACCGCCGGATGACACCTGACCGGAACCGGAATACGTTGCGAAGTTTCTGACGACTTCGGAGTATTCCTCGTTCATATCGATGTTGCTGTAGGTATTCAATACCGTATTGACATATCTTGTCGAACGGTACGGGAAGAAGATCGACAGACCATAGGCATTGGAGATACCTCTGGATGTGTTGTTGTATTTGATGGCGGACATCAGAGTCTGGCAAAGTCTCGTAGCTTCCGGTGTATCGATCTTGGAAGCCAGGTCGACCAGGTCAACCATATCCAGATAAGATTCACTGGCAAATTCTCTTGAGCCTTTTCTGGCAATCGCCACACTGCGGTAATCCGTATCGATCAGTTCATTGGTCGAATTGGAGAATGCAGTCAATGCACCAGGAAGAATGCCTTCGATCTCGGCAAGGTCAATGACGGAAAGGGTCGCGATCTGTTTTGGCGTCTTGGCCGAGCAGGTCGAGACAAAGTCGTCAGCGATATTCTTGCCGATCTCAACAGTCGGCATGGAAGTGTTGCTTGAAAGCTTGCTTAACCAGTTGGTGTAATACCAGCCGATTCCCGGTTCGGATTCTTCAGAACCGATCATGTAGTCGGCATGTTCCGAAAGCATCAAAGCTGTTTCGGTCGTTGCCATCAGGCAGGCATCAAAACCGATGAAATCGAATTTGACATCTGCTTCCGTTAACGCCTGGTCAATCTGAGCCAGAGACATCGAACCTCTCTTCGGATACTTTTCATCATAACCGTAACCGGAGACCGAACCGCCGCCGTGATCCCACATGATCAGCTCATAACGGTTGGCTTCAAAATTCTCTTCGCAGAATTCGATGAAGCTGACCAGCGTGTTCGGGTCAACCATGGAACCGGTGCCGGCGTTGTCGACCAGACAGCCGATCTGGCCGTTGCCGACGACCTGATAAATCTGATTGACCTTATTGGAAATGATATCGGTGTGCCACTTTGTGCAACCGCCCGTATAGACGATGACATTGACATTGTCGGCGATCTTGGCCTTGGACATTTCCTGCAGATCATAGACACCCATTGCAGCCTGTGATTCCAGGTCTGAACCGCACATGTAGACCATGATAGTGACACTGTCTTTCTGATTGCCTAAGATCTCTGTACGCTTGGAACGAACACCCGGCTGTACAGCCAGATCGAGTTTACCGACATTGGACTGTAACTGCCAGTCGCTGGAATAAACCGTCGAAAGAGAATTGACACCCTCGTAGCTGTTCTTCTCATCTTTTTCTTCAGCAGGTTTCTCTGCCGGCTGAGCCGGCGTATTGTCGACCACTGCCGGCGTCTCCTGCTGGGCAGGTTTGAACATCGACAGCAGGAAGTTGATCACAATAAAGGCAATGACCGCAAAGATCAGAAACTTTACGATTGAAAATCTTTTCCTTCTCATTTTTTGAACATTCCTTTCAAAAAGCGCCGGAACGAAGTCATCGCTGAGCTTTTCTCTCCGACTCTTCTGCCGATGGCTCTTTCTGTTTTCTTTACTTCGTTGACTGTACCCTCAACGACATGTCTTTTTCTGCCGCTTCTATTTTCGCTCATTTCATTCTCCTTTCACCTCTTCAAAGTCGATTCCCTCTTCCTCTTCAAAGGCAGACAGATAACGCAAGCCAAGTTCGATGGCTTCCTTATGCTGGTCGCTATCCTTGATCAGGCCGGGGAATTCATTGACTCTGAAACGGATATTCTCAATCTGCTTATTGTTTAATTTCATTTCAAAGCAGATATCCACATCTTCACTATCGGGATAGTTTTCTTCATAGACACAGATCTCTTTGATGTCGTCAAAGGAAACGACATCGGCATTGTCTTTCTTATAATCCTTGCGTTTTGAAATGACGAATTCCTTCTTCTTTTCATCAAGGTATAAGGTATATTTGCCTTCGATCGTCTTGTCTGATTCAAAAGCTTCCACTTTTTCTTCGTTCTGCTTACGGTAATCCAGATGGGCTTTGTAATCTTCAAGACTCATCTTTTCGAAATCTTCATCGCTAAGCCAGTCTGAGGCAGCCTTGATACAGTTTCTGCAAAGCATCCCGTCAAGGATCTTCTTATTGCCGTATCTGCTGAGCGGTTCACCGCACAGACTGCAGGTCTTTTCATTATCCATATCTTGATTCTCCATTTATACACTTATTTTATTACATTTTTGATTCTTACACATTTTTTAAACAAAAAAGATGCTTCCGCATCCGCAATAAGAAAGGCCGGTCGCAAGCCCATCCGCCTTTGACCGGCCAAGCCCAGGATTAGTCTGTGACAAGGTCACAGCAGGAAAGGAGACAAAATAAGCGAGACGATACAGCAGAAAGGATATTGAAACAAGATCTGTATCGTCTCAGGTTTTCTTCAGGCTGACCTGAAGACAAAGGAGGAAAGGCTGACTATTCAACGCCTGTAACAGGCTGAATATACGGTTTTTCGATGATGACAACTTCCTTTTCCGGGACCGGTTCCGGAGTTGGCTCCGGGGTCGGTTCAGGTTTTTCTGCTTCCGTGATGTCAAAGCGGACATCTTCGCGATCTGCCACAGGAAGATCCTGATCACACTTGAGGTCTGCATTCAACAGCAATGTATGGATGAGACTCTGATCGGTTTCAATAGGAACGCCGTTATATTCGATGACGATGACGTTGTTTGCCAGGATATCCTTGACCTTGCCGGTCAGACCGTTATGAATCGGGAATTCATGGCCGATCATCGAAATCTCGCAGGTCGTGTTGTACAGCTGCACATAGACGTTCTGCGCTTCCAAAGTTTCACCGACCGTTCCTTTCACGATCGATTCCCGTTCATATTCTGCCAGCGGCTGCTTCACAGTGATCTGATAAACTGCCTTTTCACTTGGCGTGTTTTCCAGATCACCGATGGAATCTTCACTGTTGGAATCGATGATATACCCATCCGGAACCTTGACTTTGATAAACTCGTCTTTTTCTTCTTTCGGTACTCCTTCAAAGCTGACATGAATGCTTGTAGGGATGTGGCCGACGACGATTGCTTCCAGGCCTTCCGGTATGTTCTCGAACCAGTCGGTGATCTCTTCGTAGTCATCGATCTCGAAATAGTAATTGTCGTCTGTGAGTTTCAGATCGATGATCTTGGAAGCGATTCGTTCGCCAACATAACCATCGACGATCCCTTCCGCTTCCACCATGACAAGAGGTGAAGCTTCTATGACATTCTTGGAAGATAAAATGAATAAGCATAATAGCAGGAAGATCAGTTTTTTCATAACTCTCCTTTCGATCACGCCTTCATTTTCGCTCCGAAAAAATGCCTTGCATATATCCGGATATCGGCATGTCCGAATATGCTTTCATCACGTTTTCGGCAAATCCGCAAGGTCCACTTTTGGAACTGTTTTTAGATTGTCAGGTCAACTACTATGAGTTTGGGAGCAATAATAGGATCCGCTTTGAAAAAAGAAATGAAAAAAGTAATTGAATCAAAAAAGACAATTGAAACAGAAGAACTGAATGAGATCAATCTTGATTACGCGCCTTTCTACCGTTCTCTGGCCAAAGCAGGTATCTCTCAGAATCAGCTGAAGACCCAATACGAAATTTCAGCTGCTACCCTTTCCCGCATGAAGCACGGATGCAACATGACCCTGGCATGCGTGGGAAGACTCATGAAGATCTTAGGCACCGAAGATCCCAACAAGATCGTAAAGTTTAAGATCCGTTACTAAAAAGCGGTATTAGCTGCATCTGTTTATTTAGAAGGAGAAGAAAAGCAGATCACAACCACTCCCGATGCAGGCAATACCCAATTAAAAAGATGGCGACATGTCTCATGATCCATTTCGGCAAGAAGCGCCGCTGAAGTGTCAATGCTTCCTGATCTGAGAGATATCACCATCTTTATTTTTATATGCTGCTTAGTATTTCAGCTGTTTCCTTCTTCAAACGTCTCGGCCCCCTTATGGCCTTGATGCCCAAGGAATTGAGATATTTGAAGTTTATCTTTCCTTCTTTGTATCGTTTCAGAAGTTTCAAAGACATGACGTAGTTCATCGAAACATTCTTGTCTTTATATTCATAAGGAATATAGGCCTTTGTTGCCGTGCATTGAAACATCACGCAGGAATAGGGATCGGCAACATAAAGGTATACAATATCACCGACATGAACATCACTGGATTGTTTCCAAATGCCCTCGCCCTTTTTATCAAACATATGCATGACATCGTAATACTTCGGATTGGCCGGAACGATCCAGGCATCGGCCGTATCGACCATCTGATAGGAATAATCGATCAAGGATTTAATGATCTCGATATCGACACTTCCATCCAATACGATCGTGATCCATTTATCCTTATCCATATGGTAGGCTTCATGAAAGCCTTTCTCTTTCTTCAAAGATTCGATCGTATGCGGGTCAGACTTAACATCCAGGATCTCATACTCCTTTTTATCCAATCCGATCTTTGATCCATCTACATTCATGATGATGCCATACCACTTATTGGAATTGTGATTGCGATAGATGGCATAACCGGGATACTTCTTCCATAGAAATTCCGGTTTATCGCCATACTGTTTTGCCATATACTCACTGACTTCTAAACTCTGTTTATAAGAAAACAGCTGTTTGTCAAAACAACGATCTCTGATATCTTCCAGCAGTTCCATATAGGCGTTTCGCACCATCGATACATAAGCCCCATACTGATCGTCCGAATAGATGTTGGTGTACTCTTCGTTAAGATCCAAATCATAGATCTTCCCGCTCACTTCATCATCGACGATGATGACCGCCTTAAATGTATCTTCCATGATATTTCTGGTATAGATATATTTTCCGTTTTCCAATACAAAACCATAAGATTTCAGTTTCTTATAATTTGGTTTTGTCTTTTTAAATACTTCCTTAACAATAACCATAGCTTATGATCCGCCAGCTTCCTTTCTCGTCCATGCCCAGATACCATTCATGATCCTTATATTCATGATCGATATTGAAAGATCCATAACCTTCTTTGGAAGAATGAAAATCAACCAGGAATTTACTGATCTTCTTATACTTCGTATCTCCTAAAGAATTTGCCCAATTCAGGTTTTCATCAGTACAGACATCATCTCCGGCATAAGCAATACGGTGAAGCTCACATCCCTTGAAACCGGCAAACGAACATTTGATCAAAACGATCATCTCTGCAAGTTCATCCTTACCATATAAATAAGAATTCCCCAGATCAATGGATGGTTTGACATCAACCGCTTCCTTCAAATATTCTTCCAGTGTCATTCCCTCTCCCATTATTTCCTTGGCTATATCTGAATCGTCAATATAACGGATATGCCATGGTTCATATGCATAACCGGTAATGTGTTCCTTATGCTTTGGATAACGCAGAATAAAACCATATTCTGCCAGTTTCTGATGAACCTTCTCCAATACTTTTGGATACTGCACCAGGTCTTCATTATTGATGATATTCTTTCCATCAA
>ONXX01000050.1 GCA_900321955.1 uncultured Bacillota bacterium
ATTTTCGTTTGTTCAGGCGCCGAGGGAAATACCTTTTATTCGAAATGGATGATCTCACCATGGTCTCCCATCTTCGCATGGAAGGAAAATACTATATTTATGACAAGAAAGTCGCGCCGGGCAAGCACGACCACGTGGTGTTTGAACTGGATGACGGGCGATACCTGCACTACAACGATGTAAGAAAATTCGGCCGCATGGGGCTGATGGACAAAAAGAGGACCTACATCCGTTTTCATGACCTTGGTCCCGAACCGTTCTGGGACAGCTTTAATGCAGACTATTGCCGGAAGTATCTGAAGGAGCGCAAGGCAGAGATCAAGCCGACACTGCTGGACCAGAGCTTTGTCGCCGGTATCGGCAACATCTATGCCGATGAGATCCTCTTTGAAAGTAAGATCCATCCCAAGAGAAGCTGCGATTCCATAAGTGATGAAGAGATCAAAGCCATCATCAGAAATACCCGCAGGATCCTGCGCAAGGCGATCAGAGCAGGGGGAACGACGATCCGTTCCTATACCTCTTCCCTGGGTGTGACCGGTTTATTTCAGATGTCTTTGCGGGCACATGATCAGAAAAAGTGTCCTGTCTGCAAGGGAGAGATCCGAAAGATCAAAGTCGGCGGACGGGGGACCTATTATTGTCCAAACTGTCAGAAGGAGAGCGAATGAGGATTGCGATATCGGGAACCATCGGTTCAGGGAAAAGCACGGTATGCCTGTATTTAAGAGAAAAGGGCTACGATGTTTTTGACTGTGACAAGGTCAATGCGAAACTTCTGGAAAAGGGCGAAGAAGGCTATCGAAGAGTCAAGGAAGCCTTTCCCGAATGTTTTGATGAGGATGGCTTGAATAAGAAGAAACTGTCGTCTGTCGTTTTTTCGGATTTGAGAAAAAAGAAGGCCTTGGAACAGATCATGCATCCGCTGATCCTGAAGGCGATGTTTGACAGAAAAGATGATCCTTTGTTTGCGGAAGTGCCGCTTCTTTTTGAGGCGGGCTGGGATGTCTATTTTGACCACAACCTTCTGGTCGTGACCGATGAAGAGAAACTGATCGAACGTCTGATCGAAAGAGGCCTCAGCAGACAAGAGGCCTATGCCCGTTTAAACAAGCAGATGCCGACAGAGGAAAAGATCAAACGGGCTGATAAAATCATATATAATAATGGTAGTATGGAAGACCTTTACAGGCTGGTTGATGACTGGCTTGAAGAGATATTATGTTAGGAAAAGACCTTTATAAAATAGAAGTAAATGCCGAATTATCCAACGAGAGACTCAGATCTCTGGTTTTTTTCTATGGGCCTTTGATCGGTGATAAAGCGCTTGTCTTATATGAATATCTGGTTTTAAGAGGAAACCGGCCGGTCTTTGAAGAGATCAACGAACTGCTGATGTCGGTCAATCTCTCGATCGATGATTTTGAGTTTTTCTGCATCAAGCTCAATGAATACCGTCTGCTTAAGACTTTGAAGCAGGAGAACCGCTACATCTTTGCGTTAAACAATCCGCTGGAGATCCGCCAGTTCATCAAGGATGACATCATGGTCCGCAACTTCATTCTGAACACTTCCGGCGAATACTTCCGTCAGCTGACGGCAGATATCTATGAAGAAAATGATCACTATGGCTTTGAGGATGTCTCTTCGACGCTGTCTTTGGATACCCTGCAGAACTGGGATAAGGAAGGGGAGTCTTATTTAAAGAAGAAGCCGGAAAGAAACTATGACTTTGACACGATGTTTGATGTCAACGTCTTCTTAAAGGATATCTCTCTGACCTTATTGCCGATGCGTTTCCGTACCAAGGAAAATATGAAACAGCTGGCTTTGATGGCTGATCTGTACAACATCTCCTATGACAAGATGCGCACCTACTTGCCGAAAGTGGCCAGGACCGATTCCAACGAATTCGATTTGAAGGAACTGCGCTATCTGTGCATGAACGCCAAAAGCGAATATAAGAAGGTGGAGAATGACAGCTATGATGTGCCTTGTATCCGCTTCCTGATGTCTTTGCAGGGCGGTAAAGAGGCCACCAACTATGACAAGAAGATCATTTACCGGCTTTTTGAAGACTATCATCTGAGTGCACCGGTGATCAACGTGCTGCTGGAGCACGGCTTGAAAAACTGCAACAATTCATTAATTGAAAACTATCTCTATCCGATCGCTTCCGACTTGCACCGCAACGATGTCAAGACATCCAAGGAAGCTCTTGAAAGATTGTCGAAACCTTATGAAAAGAAGGGCAGAAACGTTGAAAAACCTCCTGTCTATGATGACAGTGCAAATAAGACGATGAGTGCAATGGAAGAGGAAGAACTCCTCAAACTGATGGGCAAGAAATGAAAGACATTGATTTGATATTAAATGATGAACATCTTTCCAAAGTTTCACCGAGTGAGGCTTTTGTTGAAAAGAATCTGACTACCTTCTTAAAGGTATACCGGGAAAGAAAACTCTGTGAAAACTGTGAGGGTCTTTTTGAATGCAGGCAATCTACCAAAGGAATGCGGAGCGATCTGCGCTTTGATGAAGTGCTGATTCAGGAGATCGAATACTGCCCCTATGCCTTGAAAGTGAAAACAGGGGAGTCCATTTTGCGCAAATACCGCTATTGTGATGTCCCGGCCAATCTGGCCCACATCGATTTAAGCAGCGTTTCCTATACCGAGGAACAGAAACAGCTCTATCTTCTGCTGGCAGCTATCTTATATGAAAAGCGGGAGAAGGGTCTTTATATCTATGGTGATCTGGGGACCGGCAAGACGTATCTGTGTACGGCTCTGGCCAATTCCCTGGTCAAGAAGGGGAAGAAAGTCGCTTTTGTCAAAGTATCCAATTTCTTCAATGAAATGAAATCCTATTTCAGTCAGGATCCGGATATGATCGACAGGAACATTTCCATCTTAAAAAAAGCGGAATACCTCTTCCTCGATGACATCGGCTCAGAGGCGGTTTCCGAATTTGTCAGAGACGACATTCTTTTCAGGGTTCTGGACTACCGCCTGGAGAATAAACTGATGACGATCTTTACTTCCAATCTGAGCAAGGAAGAACTGATGAAGCATTATCAGTATGACCGTAAAGAAAAATCCAATCTCATGAATGCCAGAAGGCTGATGGAGAGGATCGATATATTGAGTGATGATTATGTCTTAGCAGGCAAAAATCTTAGGAGGGAATAAAATGCTGAGAAAGATTGGTGTACTTACTTCCGGCGGCGATTCGCCGGGCATGAATGCGGCTATCCGCGCCGTCACCAGAACAGCAATGGCGAACGGGATCGAAGTTGTCGGTATCCACGACGGCTACAAGGGACTGGTGGAAGGCCTCTACGAGAATTTTGAACGTCATTCCGTTTCTGAAACAATTGACAGAGGCGGCACGATCCTGGGATCGGCAAGACTGCCGGAATTTGTCGATGAAGCGGTGCAGAAAAGAGGCGTCGAAAAACTGAAAGAAAACAAGATCGATGCGGTCGTCGTCATCGGCGGCGACGGAACTTACCGCGGTGCCGATGCCCTGACGAAACTCGGCGTCAACTGCATTGCGCTTCCGGGTACGATCGATAACGATATCGAAGGAACGGACTATACAATCGGTTTTGATACGGCATTGAATACTATCGTCGAATGCGTCGACAAACTCAGGGATACCTCCAATTCTCATCACCGCTGTTCGGTCGTTGAAGTCATGGGCAACCGCTGCGGTGACCTGGCGATCTATTCGGGCATTTCCTGCGGCGCAGAGATCCTGATCACACCGGAGACCGGCTATGATGAGGAAGCAGTACTGGAAAAACTCCGCTATCTGGAGAATTCCGGCAAGAGCCATGCGATCGTCATTGTTTCCGAAAAGGTATGTGATGTCAAAGCTCTGGCTGACAAGATCGATAAGGCGACCGGATTTACCGGCAGGGCAACGATCCTGGGTCATATTCAGCGAGGCGGTTCACCGACCCCGTCCGACCGTGTCTTAGCTTCCCGCATGGGCGCCAAGGCAGTCGAACTGCTGGTTGCCGGTGTCGGCGGCCATTGTGTGGCGATCAAGAACAACGAGATCATCTCAATGCCGATTCAGGAATGCATCTCGATGCCTCGTTCCAATCGTAAAGCTTTCTACAGGCTCTTCGACAGACTGGTCTGATAATAGGGAGATCACAAGATCTCCTTTTTTTGTGGCAAAAAGAAAAGATCCGTTTAGGATCTTTAGTCTCTCTTGGATGCATCGACGTGATTGAGTATGACCGGAATCACGATCGGGTTGCGGTTCGTCTTTTCGTAAAGGAAAGGCTCCAAGGTATTTTTGATGCAGTTTTTAAGATCGCCGAAGGTGACCTTCTGACGCATCGCATTGCGAAGGGCGTCATAGACCAGAGCTTCCGCTTCCTTGATCAGCGTTTGTGAATCTTTGAGGTAGACAAAGCCACGGGAAACGATGCCCGGCTTGCATAAGATCTTGTTGGTTCTGGAATCGATGCAGACGACAACAGCGACCAGACCGTTATCTGCGAGGATCTTGCGGTCCTTGAGGACGGAAGTGGATAAGCCGGAAATGTCATTGCCGTCGACATAGATGGCGTCGGTCTGGATTCTGGTATTGGAACGGTAGACTTCGCCTTCATGAAGAACCAAGGCATCGCCGTTGGCACAGATGAAGCAGTTTTCTTTCGGGATACCGGTCTCCACAGCGGAATCGGCGTGGAGCTTGAGCATCTTGTATTCACCATGCATCGGCATGAAGTATTTTGGCTTGATCAGCTGAAGCATCAGCTTCTGTTCTTCCTTGGACGCATGTCCTGTGGTATGCAAGGAAGATAAGGCTTTGTTTTCCAGGACTCTGGCGCCGTGGCGCATCAGCTGATTGACGATGCCGCCGATATTGAGGGCATTGCCCGGAATGGCGCTGGAAGAAAAGACAACAGTGTCGCCCGGAATGATCTTGACGTATTTGTGGGAACCGTTGGCGATCCTGCTTAAGGCAGCAAGTGCTTCACCCTGGGATCCCGTACAGATGATGCAGAGTTTCTCCGGCGGGTAGGAATTGACCATTTCCGGCGGCAGGAAGGTGTCGTCCGGAACATCGATGGTCTTCATCTGTAAACCGATCTCGACGACGTTTTCCATCGAACGGCCGAAGACGACGACTTTGCGGTCACACTTCTTGGCAGCCTTGATGATCTGTGCGAGACGATTGACGTTGGAAGCAAAGGTAGAAATCAGGATTCTGCCGCTTGTTTTGCGCATGATGTCATTGATTGCGGAAGCGACCTGTTTCTCGGAGATCGAGAAGCCGTCAACTTCGGCGTTTGTAGAGTCTGACATCAGCAAGGTAACGCCGGCTGCACCGATGTAGGCCATCTTCTGATAGTCGGAGTTCTGTCCGACCGGGGTCAAATCGAATTTGAAGTCTCCGGTCTCGACGATCCTGCCGTTAGGCGTGTTGATCAGAACACCTAAGGAGTCCGGGATGGAATGGACGGTATTGAAGAAGCCGATACGGAAGTGATCGGTCTGAATGGCCGAATCTCCGTCGATCTCAATAACCTGGGTATTGGCCAGTCTTCTTCTTTCCGAGAGTTTCTTTTCGATCAGCGCTTTGGCAAAACGCGGCGCATAGATCTTCTTGATCGGACAGGCCAAAAGAAGAAAAGGGATACCGCCGATGTGATCTTCATGACCATGAGTGATGATCAGCGCCTTTACCTTTTCTTTATTTTTGATTAAGTGCGTATAATCCGGAATAACATAATCGACACCTAAGAGTTCGTCATCCGGGAACTTGACGCCGGCATCGATGACAATGATCTCATCGTCATGTTCAAAACAGTACATGTTTTTGCCGACTTCGCCAAGACCTCCCAGGGCATAGACGAGGGTGTCATTTTTCGGGTCATAGTTTGCACCGTTGTAGCTGCGGGATGAAGAAAATTCATCGGGGCTGTAGTGCTTGTTTATATTATTCATTTGTCCTCCATATGCAAATGCAAAAAATCATCTTTTTGAGACCGCATCCATTGTAAAGGACGGACGATCATTATTCAATAACAATCGCTTCCGGATCCCGATAATACGGATCGGCAGTATTGATGTGATCATAGAAGAGGATACCCTTGAAGTGATCCAGTTCATGCTGCAGGACGATCGCCAGATAACCGTCTGCCTTGATCACGATATCTTCATTTTTTAAAGCATCATACGCTTTGACTTTGATCCTGGCGGAGCGGTATACAAGTCCTTCATGTTCATTAACGACGGAAAGACAGCCTTCGCCCGAACTTAAACAGGCTTTTTCAACCGAATTGGATACGATCTTCGGATTGACCAGGGCGTATTCGCAAAGTTTATTTCCTTCTTCGTCCTTGATGATGACCGCAGTCATCTTCTTGGGGATGCCGACCTGAATGGCACTGATTCCGACAGCCGGTCTCAGATTTTCTTTTTCGGCAATTTCCGGAATCGTGGATTCGTCTACATACTTCAGCATCTGCATCAGGACATCTCTGTCTTCATCACTCAAAGGCAAAGCAACATCAGCTGACTTTCTTCTGATCAGCTCGTTATCATCTTTGATTATAGTATCGTTGTTAATAAGCATAGCATTATTATAATACCATATTTGTTGTGATAAAATGATTTTATGCCAAGAAAGAAAGAAATCACGCTGGGAGATAAACGCGTTGCTTTCGCAGCATTTGCGTTGCTTATATTCGGTTCGCTGATGATCGCATCTGCCGAGATGGGAAACAGTGCCGGTGACGCATCCTATCTGACGGGTGTATTGACAAGACAGGTCGCTTTCTCCTTTGTCGGTATCATTGCCTATCTGATATTGACGAATATGAGAGTGCAGAGAATAGGGCTTATTCCGGCACTTGCCTTTTATGCCGTAATTGCTGCCGCATTGATCATCTGCCGCTTTTTCGGTCAGATCAACGGCGCCTACGCCTGGATCCCGATCGGATCTTTTGCGACAATACAGCCTTCGGAATTTGCCAAGACTTTTATGATCATTCTGGCTTGCAGCATGATCTGCCATGACCGTAAGGAGAACAACCTTCGTTTCTTCTACGCCTATTGCGGCATGACGGTATTCTATACATTGATCATCCTTGGATGGCAGCACGACCTGGGTTCGGCGGTCGTCTTGTTTGTCATGTCCTATTGCATGGCGATGATCCCCCGCTACAAGGAACTGAAGCAGTTACAGTACATCATGACCTGGCTGGTGATCGGTGTCGTAGGTTTTGCGTTGGTCGCCTTAAGTCCACCGGTGACGGAGTTTCTTAAAAGACACGCAGACAACTACATGGTCGGCCGTTTTTTGGCCGCTGCCGATCCGTTCCTTTACCAGTACGATAACGGTTACCATATCATCATGTCGCTGGTCAGCTTTGCCAACGGCGGCTGGCTGGGCTTGGGCTATGGCAACTCGATTCACAAATACATGAACTTCCCGAATCCGTCCAACGACTTTATCTTGCCGGTCATCGTTGAAGAACTGGGTATCGTCGGTTTTCTTGTTTTGCTGGCGATGTATGCACTTCTTTTATATCCGATCGTCGCCGGTTCCCTGCGTTCCAATTCGACGATGGGCAAGGTCACCCTGCTAGGTGTCTTCATGTACTTCATCACCCATTTCATTCTGAATGTGGGCGGCGTCAGCGGTCTGATTCCTTTGACCGGTGTACCTTTGCTGATGATCTCTTCGGGCGGTTCTTCACTGGTTGCTTCGATGGCTTGCCTTGGCCTGGCTCAAAATGAGCTTGTCCGCCTGAGAAAGGAAAACAATGAGGATCATAGCAGGAAAGTATAAGCGCACGCCTTTAAAGACCCTGGAAGGGGAAGACATCACCAGACCGACGCGGGACATGGTGAAAGAGGCTCTTTTTTCCAGCATCATGATCTATTCCGATACAACGCTCCTGGATCTTTTCTCCGGTTCCGGTGCGATTGGCTTGGAAGCGTTGTCCAGAGGGGCAAAGGATGTCACCTTCAATGATGTCAATAAAGACGCAGTGAGGATCATCAAAGAAAATCTGAAAAAGGTAAGGGAAGAAAGGGAAGTCCTGAATCTGGACTATAAGCTCTGTCTTGCCAAAATGGAGGGAAGGCATTTCGACTACATTTATGTCGATCCGCCTTATGCCTTTAAAGAATATGAAAACATCTTTTCTTGCGTTGATGAACATGATGTTCTTAATGAAGACGGGATCATCATCGTGGAAGTCAGAAAAGATACGGTATTACAGGAACAGTATGGCAGTATATCTTTATA